>DAIDJK010000103.1 GCA_027450225.1 Bryobacterales bacterium
CGTGGGCGTCGGCGCGGGCGGCGGAGTCATGCTCCAGCGCCTTGCCCGGGCCGGTTTCAAAGTCATCGGCTTCGACGCCGGGCCTTTTTGGAATACGGAGCGGGACTGGGTAAGCGATGAATCCGCCTCTCATGGCTTGTACTGGGAAGACCTGCGCATCATAGGAGGCCGCGACCCTCTTACGCTGGGCGCCAATAACAGCGGCAAGGGCGTAGGCGGCAGTACCGTCCACTTCGCCGGCTTCGTGCCTCGTCTTCACCCTTCTGATTTCCGTGTCTATACCGAAGACGGCGTCGGGGCGGACTGGCCTCTGGATTACGAGGACATCCGCCCTTACTATGAGCTTCTGGAACTTGAGATCCCGGTAGCCGGGCCTTATTTCCCCTGGGGCTATCCGCACCGCTACCCTTATGGCCCGCATCCTATGGGCGGCCCGGGCAACGTGCTTATAAAAGGTTGTACGGCGCTGGGCATGAGAGTATGCGCCGGCGGTCCGGTGGCTATTCTTTCCGGATCGCGTGAGGATCGGCCGCATTGCATCTATCGCGGCTTCTGCATTCAGGGCTGTAAGGTCGGCGCCAAGGCCAGCACGCTGATCACGCATGTCCCGGACGCTCTCGCTCATGGCGCGGAGATCCGCGACCACTCCATGGTGTCCCGCATCCACATGGGTCAGGATCGCCGCGCTATGGGCGTGTCTTATTACGATCGCGATGGCAAGGAGCATTTCCAGAAAGCCCGCGCGGTAATCGTTGCGGGTTATTCCATTGAAACGCCCCGGCTGCTGCTGAATTCCGCTTGTCCCGGCTTTGAGAACGGCCTTGCGAATTCCAGCGGCACCGTGGGCCGCTATCTTATGGCCCAGGCCGGCAACGTAATCCTTGGATGTTTCCCGGATCTTATCCGGCAATACAAAGCGCCGCCCGCGCATTGCCTGACGGAAGAGTTCTACGAAACCGATCCGCGGCGCGGCTTCGCGCGCGGCTTCGCCATTCAGACCATAGGTCCTCTTCCCATCGCCTTCGCCAAGCAGATGATGACGGCCAAAGGCGCGTGGGGCTGGGGCCTGCGGCGCGCGATGATGGATTACAACCACTGGAGCGGGCTGGGGCTGCTCGGCGAGATTCTCCCGTGGCCGGATAACCGCGTCACCCTCGCGCCCGAGAAGGACCGCTTCGGCATCCCCGTGGCCCGCGTCGATTTCAACCTTCGCGAAAACGACAGGAAGCTGATCGAATACGGCAAGAACATCACTATGGACGTGATGCGCGCCGCCGGGGCCGAAGAGGTGATTCAGGAACAGCGTTATGCGCACCTCGTCGGCGCCGCGCGCATCGGCAAGGATCCGCGGACCAGCGTTGCCGATGAATTCGGGCGCACGCACGACATCGACAATCTTTTCATCTGCGATGGCAGCATCATGCCGACCCAGGGATCGGCGAATCCGGCGCTCACCATTCAGGCATTCGCCGCGCGCGAAGCCGATTACATCATTGGCCAGGGCGAACAGATTTTCCGCGCCGGCCGCCGCGATCGCACGAAACCGAAGATCCGTTACGATCTTTCGCCGCCCGCCACATGGGGGCACGGCGCGCGCCTCGATGGCCAGTTGACGCTGCGCTGAGCGCGCGGTTTCGCGCCCGTGAACCGGCTGCGCGTTTTTGCGCTGTTAAAATCAGTCTTCTATGTTTCAGGGACTGGAGCACACGGCGATCGCATCACCCGATCCGCAAAAACTCGCGCAGTGGTACGTGGACCACCTCGGGTTTCACATCAATTTCTCGTACGCGGGGAATTTCTTCGTAAAGGCGCCCAATGGAACGATGCTCGAGATCATTCCATCGGAGGGCACAATGGCCCCGCAGACCGCGGCCAATTTCAAGAACCCCGGCATTCGCCATCTCGCGATCGCCATCGACAACTTCGACCAGGCGCTCGCGCAGTTGAAGCAGAAAGGCGTGGTGATGGTGGGTGAGCCGTTCACGAATCAGGGCAACCGCCTCGCGTTCTTCAACGACGCCGACGGCAACCTGCTGCATCTGATCCAGCGCGAGAAGCCACTGCCCTGATCGCCCGCGAATCCAAAGTGCGCGGCCGAGTCTTCAAGGCTTTCGAGTACAGAGACTTCCGGTTGCTGTGGTTCGGCGCCTGCACGTCCAGCATCGGCACGTGGATGCAGGAGATCGCCCAGGCCTGGCTTGTGCTGGAGCTCACCAATTCCCCGTTCCTGCTGGGGCTGGACGCGTTCCTCGGCGATATCCCCATCTTCCTTTTCTCGCTGTTCGGCGGCGTCGTGGCGGACCGCATCGATCGCCGCAAAGTGCTGCTCGGTTCGCAGTACGTGCAGATGTTCTGCGCCGCTCTGCTCTCGTTTCTGATCGCGACGAAACATGTCGCCGTGTGGCACATCCTTACGCTTTCCTTCGTTGTCGGCACGGCGCAATCGTTCGGCGGACCGGCCTATTCGGCTCTCGTGCCCAGTCTGGTCGAAAAAGAAGATCTGCAGAACGCCATCGCGCTGAATTCCATTCAGTTCAATCTCGCCCGCGTCATCGGCCCGGTGCTCGGCGGTCTTGCCCTGAAATACCTCGGCTCGGCGTGGTGCTTCGGGTTGAACGCCCTTTCGTTCGTCGCCGTCATCATTTCGCTGCTCAAGCTGCGCATCAATTTCAATCCGGCGCGAACGGGTGAATCCATGATCGCCAGCATGATGCAGGGCTTCGGTTTCATTCGCAATCAGGGCGCGATGGAAAGTCTCATCGCCATCGCTTTCTGTATGACCGCGCTTGCCATCCCGATGATTACCTTTCTTCCCGTGTTCGCGAAGAATGTTTTCCATCAGAGCGAGATGACCTACACTCTTTTTCTCGCTTTCTCCGGGCTGGGCTCCATCACCGGCGCGCTCACCGTTGCCAGCCTTGGTAACGTGGAGAACAAGGGCAGGATTGCGCTCAGCAGCCTGGTCGCGCTGGGCGCTGGAATCACCGGATTTGCCCTGTCGAAATCCGTTGTGCTCAGTTGTGTCATCCTTTTCTTCTCCGGAGCCGTGTTGATGTGCGCGTTCGCGATGATCAGTTCGCTGGTTCAGCTGATTACGGCAAATGAAATGCGAGGACGCGTCATGAGCGTGTATAACGTGGCGTTCCGTGGCGGCATGCCCTTCGGCAGCGTGGTCACAGGCTGGCTTGTACCTGTTCTCAGCGCGCCTGTCGTCCTTTCGGTAAACGGCATTCTCTTGTTCAGCCTTGGTCTCTATTTCCTCCTGTTTCAGCGGCGGGTCGCCGCGCTCTAAGAGTCTGTGATGATTCGTACCGCGCTTGCAGTTCTCCTGTTCACCTCTCTTGTCTGCGCCGCAGACGATCTGACGAAACTGCGGGACCGCCAGGATCGCGCGGGGCTCGATCGCGCCGCGGCTTCACTGCAGCAGGCGGCCGATAAGTCTCCCGGCGACGCCAACGCGCAGTACCGGGCGGCGGTGGCATGGTCTTATGACGCTGAAGTTGCCATGGAGCTGCGCGACAAACCAGCCGCAGAGCGGGCTGCGGAAGCGGGCGTGAAGGATGCGGAAAGGGCCGTGGCGCTGAACGGCAGGAACGCGGAATACTATCGCGTTCTCGGAACCTTGTGCGGCCAGGTGATTCCCGCCAACCCTATCCTGGGCGTGCTTTCTTATGGCAAGCGCGCGAAGGAAGCGCTCGACAAGGCCATCGAACTCGATCCAAAGTCCTCGGAAGCCTTCGTCTCACAGGGCGTCGGCAACTACTATCTGCCGGCGAATTTCGGTGGAGGACCGGACAACGCGATCAAGGATTTCCGCCGCGCCGTCGAACTGAATCCCAGGAATGCGGACGCCTGGCTCTGGCTTGGTCTCGCGCTGCGGAAAAATCATCAGGACCCGCAGGCGCGCGAAGCTTTTGAAAAATCGCTGCAGCTGGATCCGGACCGCGTCTGGACAAAGCAGCAACTCGAAAAGACCCCGAAGTGAGCACTTCTTTCACACTGGCGGACGCGCTGAGGATCGTACTGGCTTTCGATCCGAACTACGATGGTCTCGCGCGGAAGAGCCGCGATCTCACGCTCGATCTTCTGCGCCACACCTCTTCGCCGTTCTCGCGCCACCAGTTTGAGCCGGGTCACATCACCTGCACTGCGGTGGTGCTGCATCCGTCGGAGGCGCGTGTGCTGCTGATGCACCATCACCGGCTGCGGCGCTGGCTGCTGCCCGGCGGTCACGTCGAGCCGGCCGATCCCAGTCTGGCGTACACCGCCGCGCGCGAGGCGCATGAAGAAACCGCCATCGCCATCGCGCCGGATTTCGCGCCGGTTCTGGTTGGCCTCGATGTTCACGGAATCCCGCCGAAGAAATCGGAACCGTTTCATCTCCACCACGACCTCATCTGGCTTTTTCGCGCGGAGACGGATCGCATCTCCGAAACAGACGAGGCGCCCGAAGTGGTCTGGGCGGCCCGCGCCGACTGGGATCGGCTGCAGGTCGCCGAGAGCATCAGGAACAGTATCCAGCGCGCCGGTTAGCCTGCTATGCCATCACCTTCACCAGTGCTGTTTTGAATTTGTCCATCTCCGCCTGCGTGCCCACGGTAACGCGCACATAAGTCGGCATGGCCTTCCAGACGCGTCCAATGTAGATCTTCTCCTTTGCCATCGCCTGCGCCACCTCGCCGCCGGGGCGATTGCATTGCATCATGAAGAAATTGCCCTGGCTGGGGACGTATTCGATCTTCTTCGCGTCCATGAATTCGAATACGTCGGCGCGAACGTCGGCGTTGATCTTGCGCCGCTGCGGAATCAGATCTTTGACCTTCATGCTGGTGGTAGCCGCGGCCAGGCCTGTAATCGGCAGCATGCCGGCGCCGTAGGGCCGAAGCTTCGCCAGAAGGTCCGGGCGGCCCATGGCTTGTCCGGCGCGGATGCCGGCCATGCCGTAAGCTTTCGAAAAGGTCCGAAGGATCACCACGTCTTTGTCGGACGCTGCAAGGTCGGACATAGGCGTGATGTTCGAGAAGTGCACGTAGGCCTCATCAAGCAGCAGTATGGAGTCTTTGGGCTTGTTGGCAAGCAGGTACTCGATGTCTTCCCGAGGCGTCATGGTGCCGGTCGGATTGTTCGGATTGCAGATGTAATACAACCCGGCGTTCGGATCGGCCGCCAGCATCGCCTTCACGTCATGCCGGTAGTCTTTCGTAAGTGGTACCTGATAGACTTTGGCGCCGATGAATTCCGCCGATCGCGCCGGCGCTTCATAACCCGGATCTCCCATCACAAGGCTGCGCGTGGGCGAGGTGAAAGCGCAAACCGTTCTGTGCAGAGGATCGCTCGACCCGGCATAGGCGCTGATATATTCCGGCTTCAGCCCCTCCACGGCGGCAACCGTCTGGATGAAATCGCCCTGCTCATTGTGCGGTGAATACCTTCCGCCGAACTTTGCGATGGCCCCGATCGCCTCGCACGCCTCGGCGCAGGGGCCGAGCGGGTTTTCATTGGAACTGATGCGCACCGCGTCCGGGTCCATGGCTCTCCGCATCCCGGGCGCGCGCTGCGCAAAGGCGTATTCGTTGTAGAAGGGCATCGCCGCCGCGCCGGAGACAATGGCGGCGATACGGCCCAGTTGTCGTCGTGAAAAACCGCGTTTCAGCGCGTCCTGTGCAAACGATGTGGCGGCGGTGGATGGTGTTGCGGCGGGTTGAGGCATTGTCTTTCATACTCCTGTGTAATGAGGTTGGCGTCAGAGGAAGAAGCGGACGCCGAGCTGGAATACTCTCGGGAAGTTCGCCTGGGATGTGATCTGGCCGAAGGTCGATGAGCCGAACTGGGTGTTCGGTCCATAGAACTGCGGCGTGTTGGTCAGGTTGAAGACTTCGGCCCGGAACTGGGCCTTGAAGCGCTCGTAGATGTCGAAGGTTTTGAACATCGAGAAATCGATATTCGCCATGCCGGGGCCCCGCATCGGAATCGTGCGGGATACGTTCCCATAAGTGAAGGCGGGCGCGAGAGAGAACGCCGCCGGGTTGATGTAGCTGTTGAGGCGGCTCTCGAGCGAGCCCTGTGTCGCGGGCGAAAGTCCCGTCGCATTGGGCCGCTGCGTGGCTGTGCCGATAAGCGAATTCTGGTTTGCCTGATAGATCGCGAGAGGGAAGCCGGTTTGCATTGTGGTTTGCGCATTCATCGTCCAGCCGCCGGCCACCAGATCGACCAGGCGGTTGCTGGAAAGGAACTGGCGTCCCTTGCCGAAGGGAAGCTGATAGTTGATTGCGGTGGTCCAGCGATCCGGCGTACTGATGGTGGCGAGCCCCCATTCCGCGGCGCGGTTATAGTTATCCTGCGAACCCGCCTGCTGGCCGTTGAAGGTGTTGCTGGCGGCGTTGGAGGCGTCCATGTTCTTTGACCACGTGTAGCTGGTGAGCAGATTCAGGCCGTTGCCGAGCCGCTTCTGAACCTTCACATAGAAGGAGTTGTACCGGGCGTGATTCTGATCCGATCCGGTTTCCGAGATGGTCCCGAATTCCGGGAACGGCAGCAGCAGTTGCGCCTGCGTGACGGTGGGCGATGCGAGGTTCAGGATTCCGCCCGCCGTTCCATAGAAGGGATTCGCGACTTTGGTGTTCAGCTTATTGCCCATGGAAAGGTAGGAATCGGGCAGCTGATTGATGTTGATGTTGGGCGTGCCCTGAATCAGGTCATGGGTAATCGACCCCGAATAGCCGCCGGCCAGAACGAATCCGGCGCCGACTTCACGCTGCACGTCGAGCGAGAACATGTGCACTCGCGTCGATTGGGCCTTCGCGTCGTAGATGGTAAAACTCTGTCCGCCGAGGCCGGTCAACGCGCCGGCCGAATTGCCCGCAGGCGCAAGGACGCCGGAAGGGAAAGGATTGCTCAGAGTGCCGGCGGGCGTAACGTTGTTGTCGTTCGAGGCTACATAGGGCGTGGATTGCGTATAGCCGATGGGAGTATAGAGACCAAACGAAAAAGGAGCCCAGAACAGGCCATAGCCGCCCCGGATCGACGTCTTCGAATCGAGCGCATAAGCGAAGCCGGCGCGGGGGCCGAACTTCGTTCCGGTAGGATGCGTGGCTTCATTGCCGTAGCCGTTCTGCCCCGCGTATTCGATTACGCCATTGGTGGTGATTCCAGTCACCTGATTCTGAATCGGATTGGACGCGGCGGGGTTGAAGGCCGCGACCAGAGTATTGGTTGGAGACTTCAACCCGGTTTCATACTCGTACCGGATCCCGAGGTTCAGGGTGAGCTTCGAGCTGACGCGGAAATCATCCTGGAAGAAGACGCCGTAGTAGTTGACCAGATCGGAGATGGGATCGGAAGTGGTGACGGCCCCGCCCGCTGGATATCCCAGCAGCATGCTGGCGAGGCTGGCGCCGGAACCGGGAACGGTGATATTGCTCGACCCGGTAAAGACGCTGTTGAAAGAAAAAGACCCCGGCGTGACCGTGGGCAATCCCGCAACATGGATGGCGCGGTAATCGAAACCGGCTTTCATCTCATGGCGGCCGGCGAATTTCGATACTGTGCCGGAGAAGCTGCGGGAGTAATAGTGGGTGGCCGAATAGCCGCCGGCGCCGTAGCTTGTCAGATCGCTCATACTCAGGCTGGGAAACGCCTGATAAGGCAGCTGGGAGATGAACGAGGAAGGAAAGCCGAGATTCGCCAGGTTGAAACCCTGACTGGCGAGCTGATAGACGGTGTTCGGGTATCGATTGAAACCCCAGCGCAGATATACGACGGTGGTGGGCGTCGGCGTCAGCGTTGTGTTGGCCTGGGTGGCGTCCACGTGACGAACCAGCATGCTCTGGCCGGGCGTGGCGGGATTGCCGTAGCCAAACCAGGCATTCGATTCTTCGCGGCTGCCATAGTGCAGGTAGGAAACGCTGGCCCTCCACCAGGAAGCGATCTCCTGATCGAGTTTTGCCGTCACCTGATCGGCGCGGTCGTAGAGGATGGCGGTCGCATTGTAGTCCGTGGCGCCGTAGTAACTGGCATGCGCATTCGGGAGCGGATAGTAAGACGCCATGTTGAGCCCGATCGAATTCAGACGGCTGGCCGGGATGATGTTGCCGGGAAACGCCGTTTTCACGTATCCGCCGCTGCCGTTCGATACCGTGGTCAGCGGATCGTAAATGGTCTGGAGCTTGCCGTTGGTATAGAGGCTTTGCGAAAAATTGCCGGCGCGCTCCAGCTGTGTGGGCACAGAGAGGGCCGTGGAAGCGGCTTCCGATTGCCGGTAGGCTTCGCCGGAGACCCAGAAGAAGGTCTTGTTCTTGCCGTTGTAGAGTTTGGGCACGACAACCGGTCCGCCGATGGAGCCGCCGTAGTTGTAAAAGGGCTGCTGCCCGACGGGCAGGCCGGCGCGGTTGCCGAAAAAGGTATTGGCGAGCCAGTCCTGCATCCAGGTGTAGCCGAAGGCGCTGCCGTGAAGGTCGTTGCCGCCGGACTTGAGCAGCAGATTGAATGTTCCGCCGCCGGTTCGCCCGACCTCCGCGTCATAGGTGCTGATCTGCAGCTTCACTTCCTGCACAGCTTCTATGGAAGGGATGATTACGGCATGGTTGCCGGAATCGGTGATGGCGATGCCATCGAGCAGGTAATTGTTGCCGGTGACCGGGCCGCCGTTGATGGAGATTTGCGAAGAGCCGCTCTGGTCCTCCATGCGATTGAACTTCGGGTCGCCGCCGGGCACCACGTTCTGGGAAATCTTCACGCCTTCGTAGAAGGGGTTTCGGCCCATGTTGGGCAGGTCGGCGAGCTTCTGGTTGTCGATGACCTGGCCGGTGGAGGCGTTTGTGGTTTCGAGCAGCGGCGCGTCCGCGCTCACATTGACGCTCTCGGTCACCTCGCCTACGCTCAACTGAAGATCGGCGCCGACAAACTCCTGGGTGTTGACCACGAGGCCCTGCTTGGCGAAGGTTTTGAATCCGGGCTTTTCAGCGGAAATGGTGTAGGTGGCCGGATTGACCGCGCTGAACACGTAATCGCCGGAGTCGGCGCTTACGGTGGAACGGCTGATCCCCGTCGCTTCATCGACCAGGGTGATTTTCGCAAGGGCGACGGACGCGCCGCTGGTATCGGTAACGCGGCCGCGAACTCCTCCCTGAAACGTCTGTGAAAAACCCGGCAGGACGACCGCGAATAATATCGCGGGCAAGACTCTTCCTTGTTTCCTGACTCGCATGAAAATCCTTTCGAATTGGCGCTCAAGCCCATTCGGCGGGCGGATTACGGCGAACAGCGCGCGTGAAGGTTTCGAATCGATCAGCTACAGGGTGTTGGAAGAACAGGTGGGCTCGTATATTCGCCGGACGGTAAGGCGAGACCTACAGGGGTGAGCCGTTTCAGGTTGTGATTCAGGGTAAAGGAACGCGGGAGGTTCTGTCAATAAAATCTGAAACCATGCCCGGTTGCGGCGCAAGCGGCGGCGGAGCGTGTCAGCTTCCATCCGGATAGCCGCCGCGATGCAGGACCATCGGGTAGTACGGCAGGGTGGAAGGCTTTGGCGCGGCGGCGCGCCAGCCTTCGGGGTGAGGCTCGAGGCACTCGAACAATCGCGGCTGGAGCCGTTCGAGGAGTGGGCGCAGATTCGAGTGACCGGTCTCCGCCGCCGCCAGGTACCGGCTGCGCGCGGCTGCGCCTTTTGCAGTCAGTTCGACGATCTTCGAACGTGTGGCGAAGCCGCGCTTTTCGAGGAAGCCGAGCCCCATCGCGACGGCCTCTTTCGAGACGCCGGCGCGGTGTGGCAGGGTCTTCAATTCGGCGGCTCCATCGATGACGCGAAGCAGGTTCGCGCTGATGGCGAGCGAGACATCGGAATCGCGCTCGAAATCTTCCGCCAGCGCGACGAG
>DAIDJK010000104.1 GCA_027450225.1 Bryobacterales bacterium
TTCGAAGGCGAAGATTGCCCGTCTGCTGTCGCGGCTTTCCGAAATGGGCGCGATCGAACGTTCAGACGCCGGCGCATCGCTGCCCGAAGACCAGGCCGCCGAAGCAGGCGAGATTGTTCGTGAAGCCGCGGCCGAAGAGGAACGGCTGCACGCAGCGGAGCTCGAACGCATCGAACACATGCGCGCTTATGCTGAACTGCTCAGCTGCAGGCGCGAATATCTGCTGAGTTATTTCGGCGAAAGCGGCCCGGCTCGCTGCGAGTTTTGTGACAATTGCGAGCGAACTGCAATACCTCACGCAGACGCGGTACCTGCCGGCGAAGCAGAGCAGCGCGAGAAGCTGCGGCTTCGCAAGCCCGTCGAGCGTGAGAACGATGCCGGTAAACCCGAATATCCGGTCCATACTCGTGTCTTCCATCCGGAATGGGGACGCGGCGTGGTGGAGTCCATCGCGGGCGACGCCATCACCATCCTCTTCGACACGGCAGGTGAGAAGACGTTGTCTCTGCGAGTGACGCGCGAACGAGGCTTGCTGGAAAGAGGCTGACGCGCTGCAACGAGCCGGGTGACGCGGTGGAAAGAGCAGGCTGATGCGAAATATTTTCTTCGTACTGGCGTTGATATTCACAACGTTGTCCGCTCCCGCGGCGTTCGGGCGGTGGCGCTTCCATCATTCCCGCTGGATTCGCTGCACGGCTACTGCTTATTCGGTCAGCGGGGAAACCAAAGATGGCGACGTCACGAAATACCGCCAGACCATCGCCGCCGATCCGGCCGTAATTCCGCTGGGATCGCGCGTCCGCATAAAGGGCGCGGGCCGTTACTCCGGGATCTACACGGTTACCGATACCGGCCGGAAGATTCAGGGCAACTGCGTCGATATCTACATTCCGAGCACGGCCGCCGCGAAGGAGTTCGGGAAAAAGGACGTGCGCGTGCGCATCCTGAAAATCGGCCATGAGAAGCCGGCGCAAAAAGAAGCCGCCGCTCCACGGAGCATTACGCCCGAGGCAAGACTACAGCCCGGAAGTGCCGCCAGGCCCTGAACTTTCTGTTTCCAGCCGCCAGCCGGCCGATTTCCACGGCGCACCAGGCAAAGTAGGCCCACGTGGTCCACTGATGCACCTGGTCGCCGATGCGCCCGGTTGCGAATATCAGTTGAACGGTCCACAACAAGAACAGCCCGAGCGCTTCCCACCACGCCAGTTCCATGTTCAGCAGAAACAGCACTGCCAGAAGCGATTGCGCAAGCGTCAGGAGCAGTTCGCGGCTTTGCAGCGCATCGATGGGCACGGCCAGCAGATGCCCGGAACTCGCTGAATAAACGATGGGCAGCATGGCCGGCAGCAGCGTCCACTGGCTGATGTTGCTTGAAACCAGATTCATCAGGGCAATGGGGGCGCGTGCGTAATCCCGCGCCCAATAGTATGCCGATATCCCTTCCGGGGCTTCGGAAACGATGGGAGCAATCCAGGCGATGAAGATGGGCTGCGCCACTCCAAGCAGCGTGGAGAGCCCCAGCAGACCGCGCACGAACGGATCGGCTACTATGAACACGCCCGCGCCGCCAACCACGAAGAGCGTGAGGATGGCCGCGATGCGAAGAGGTTTGGGGGAGCGCACGATGGCCCGCGGAACCGCCGCCACATCGTCGATCGACTCCGCCTCTTCCGGGGGCAGCCGCCGCATCATCCAGAGATAGACGCCATAGATCACCAGCAGGATCGCGCCATCTGCGACCGTCAATGTTCCCTTCCACCAGATCAGAAACTGCCAGAGCACTCCGAAAAGCAGGCAGATCACCTGGACGGCCTGATCGCTCTCGAGTTCGATCCGGCGCATCGGCGCTCCGCGTTCGGCGCGATGCGAACGGGCGGCCGCGAGATAGATGAGCGGCCAGCCGAGCCCCGTAAGCAGCCGCAGCGCGCCGGTAAGATTCGCCAGCAGATTGGGCGTATCGCGATGCCACGCGATTACGGCCTCCACCGCGAACTCAGGCAGCGTCTGCAGCCAGGCGAGAACCGCCAGAGCAATGCCCTGCGCGATGAAAAACTGGGCCGCCTCCGCTCCCCACGCGATCATGACGCTCGCGACCAGAACGCCAGGGCCGCTCCACAGCACTACCCATGGGCTTCCGGCCTCGAGCGATCGTTCGGCGAGCAGGAAAGCCAGAGTCTGGACCAGCTTCATGCCTGGGTTGCCGATGCCACGCGCGAAATGGACGAAGGATGCTGAAATTCGGGACGGGAAAGAGGGAAATCGGTTCGGTAATGCGCGCCACGGCTCTCCTCGCGCCATAGAGCGCAGCGCGCGATCAGGCTGGCCACGGCATGCATATTGCGCAATTCGAACTGCGCCAGGTTATCGGCCGGAACGTGTTCGCCATCCGCGCGGTCCAGCGATTCAATTGCGCGCTCGAGGCCGTTGCGCGATCGTGCGATCCCGCAATTCTCCCAGGTGAGGTCGCGAAGTTCCTTTTCGGTGATCCGGGGCGCGTGTGCGCGGGGCGCATCTCCGCGAAGCGCTTTCCGTTCGGGTTCCAGGCGCATCGCCCGTCCCGCCCGCATTCCGAAGACCACCGCCTCCAGCAGCGAGTTACTCGCCAGCCGGTTGGCGCCATGCACGCCGGTGCAAGCCACTTCTCCGGCTGAGTAAAGTCCCGCCACGCTCGAGCGGCCGTTCAGATCCGTTTGCACGCCGCCCATGGCGTAATGCGCGGCGGGATGCACGGGCGCAGGCTCCGTCGAGATGTCCACGCCGTACGCGAGGCAGGTGCTGTAGATGCGCGGGAAGCGGCGGCGGATGAAATCCGCATCGCGCGCGGTGAGATCCAGCCAGACGTGCCCCGATCCCGTCCGCTGCATTTCCGCGATGATCGATCGCGAAACCACGTCGCGCGGCGCCAGATCCTTCATCTCGTGATAGCGCCGCATGAATGCTTCACCCTCGCTGTTGCGCAGCACCGCGCCTTCGCCGCGCAACGCTTCCGACAGCAGGAATCGCGGCGCGCCTTCCAGATGCAGAGCGGTCGGATGAAACTGCACGAACTCGATATTTTCGATCCGCGCGCCAGCGCGCCACGCCATGGCCACTCCGTCGCCGGTGGCAACGTCCGGGTTGGTGGTTTCGCGGTACACGCGTCCGAGTCCGCCGGTGGCGAGCAGCACCGCCCGGCAGTGGATTGGCTCCACTTTGCCCGTCGCCTCTTCGAAGGCGAGAGCGCCGGTAACGCGATCCCCGTCGCAGAGCAGATCGATGATGGCGGAGTAGCTTCGAAAGCGCACATTCGGCAGCGAAGCCGCCTTTTGAGACAGGGTACGCGCGATCTCGCGCCCCGTCGAATCGCCATGCGAATGCAGAATGCGGTTGCGGCTGTGCGCGCCCTCGCGCGTGAAGGCGAGTTTCTGGCCGTCGCGGTCGAATTCGGCGCCCCACTCGATCAGGTCCTGAATGGCCGCAGGGCCTTCTTCCACCAGCGTATGGACGGCATTCACATCGCAGAGGCCGTCTCCCGCGTAGAGCGTGTCCTGCTCGTGGAGCGCGACTTCATCTTCGTCGCTCAGCGCCACCGCGATGCCACCCTGAGCGTATTCGGACGACGATTCGCGCAGTGAATCCTTCGCCACCACGAGCACCTCGCCGGCGTCCGCCAGCTCAATGGCCGCGCGTAAACCGGCCACGCCCGCGCCGATAACGAGGAAGTCCGAATACATCGTCACTCGCGATCATAACGCGCGCCGGAATTCGAGGGCCCGCGCGAATGCCCGCCGGATTCTGATATGAAGGAATGTTCTCCATGAAAGAAAACCGCGCTAAATCCACCCGCCGCGATCTGCTGAAAGCGGCGCCCCTGGCCGCCGTCTCCGCCGCCGCCCAGCAGACGGCGAACACGCCGCAACGCCCCAACATCATCCTCATCATTTCGGACCAGTTCCGGCACGACACGATCGGCGCCATGGGCCTGAATCCGATGAACCTCACCCCCAATCTGGATGCGATGGCGCGCCGCGGGACACTGTTTAGAAACGCGTTCTGCAACCAGCCGGTGTGCGCCCCGGCCCGCGCCACCATGTTCACCAGCCAGTACCCCTGGAATCACGGCGTCTTTCGCAACGGACTTGCGCTGAAGGACGGCGCGAACACGCTCGCCGGAGCCCTTCACAGCGCGGGCTACTCCACCAATTACATCGGCAAGTGGCATCTGGCCGGCGAGGATGCAACCGGCAAAGAGATTCGCACGGCCGTCCCTCCGGCGCGCCGCGGCGGTTTCGACGATCTCTGGATCGCGGCGAATGCGCTCGAATTCACGTCGCACCCCTACGAAGGCGATCTCTATGACAATGACGGCAAGCCTGTCCATTTCTCCGGCATCTATCGGACAGACTTCATGACCGGGCTCGCCGACAAGTTCCTGCGGTCCGCCAAAGGTCCGTTCTTCCTCACGCTTTCATACCTCGAAGTTCATCATCAGAACGACGTGGACAAGTTCATCCCGCCGAAGGGATACGCGGAACGATATCCGAATCCATTCGTGCCGCACGATCTTCGGCCCCTGCCCGGCTCATGGCCGAGCCAGCTTTCCGACTATTTCGGCTGCATCGCAAAAATGGATGAAACCGTCGGCGCAGTTCGCCGCATACTTGCCGACACAGGACTCGATCGCAACACTATCCTCATGTTTACCAGCGATCACTCCTGCCACTTCAAAACACGGAACTCGGAATACAAGCGCAGCCCGCATGAAAGCTCGATTCACATTCCGCTCATCATCGAAGGCCCGGGATTCAATCGGGGTATGGAGGTGCACGAGCTTGTGAGCCAGATCGATTATGCTCCCACTTTGCTCGAGTGCGCGGGCGTTCCCGTTCCGTCCACAATGCACGGACACAGCTTCGTGCCCCTGCTCGACCGGAGGACGGAAGCCTGGAGTAATGAAGTCTACTTTCAGATGCAGGAATTCGTTACCGGGCGCGGCTTGCGAACTCCGCAGTACACCTATGCGGCGATGGCGCCGAAAACCGCAGGCTGGAAATCCGTTCCCGGCGCGCCAGAGTACATCGAGTATGCAGCCTACGATAACTTCGCAGACCCGTACCAGCACACCAACCTCGCCGGCCGGGTTCCCTGCCGCGATATCCTCGAACAGCTT
>DAIDJK010000105.1 GCA_027450225.1 Bryobacterales bacterium
GAATGCGACGAAAATCGATTTTCATGCCTCCGCCGGGGTGAGCCGGCGAAAGTCCAGAGTTGCTGCAAGTCTCCTGGCCAGGAGAAGAACCGCTGTGCGAAGAGTACACTCCGCCGTCTCCCGCCGAGGCCCAGCAAAAGCTCCAGGCGCTTGTAAATGCGACGAAAATCTTTTTGCTGTTCCTGTGACTACTCCTCGTCCTGCCGCAGTTTCGCGAGCACCGTCAGATCCTCGAGCGTGGTGACGTCGCCCTTCACCTCGCCGCCCGCCGCGAGTTCCCGCAACAGCCGGCGCATGATTTTTCCGCTTCGCGTCTTCGGCAGCGCGTCGGTAAACCGAATGTCATCCGGTTTGGCAAGAGAGCCGATCTCCTTCGCCACCCACGCCCGCAGTTCATCTTTCAGCCCATCGGAGGGCTCATTGCCCATCTGCAGCGTGACGAAGGCGGTGATCGCCTGCCCCTTAATCTCATCCGGGCGCCCAACCACGGCCGCTTCGGCGACGCGCGCATGCGCCACCAAAGCCGATTCCACCTCCATGGTGCTCAGCCGGTGGCAGGAAACGTTGATTACGTCATCCACGCGGCCCATCACCCACACGTAGCCGTCTTCATCGCGCCGCGCGCCATCGCCGGTGAAATAACTGCCCGGAATCTGCGACCAGTACTGCTGTTTGAAGCGCTCGGGATCGCCCCAGATATTCCGCAGCATCGAAGGCCACGGCCGCTCGATCACCAGGTACCCGCCCGACCCCGCCGGAACCGGCTGCCCCTCCCGCGTGACCACGTTCACCTTGATGCCCGGCAGCGGAAGCGTGCAGGAACCCGGCTTGGTCGGCGTGGCGCCCGGGATCGGGCTGATCATGATGGCGCCGGTCTCCGTCTGCCACCATGTATCCACAATCGGGCAGCGGTCGTGGCCGATGTAGGTCCGGTACCACATCCAGGCTTCGGGATTGATGGGCTCGCCCACGCTGCCGAGCAGGCGCAGCGTTTTCATGGAATGCCGCGCGGGCCATCGTTCGCCCAGGCGCATGAAAGCGCGGATGGCAGTAGGCGCGGTGTAGAAGACCGTCACCTTGTGGCGGTCGATGATCTCCCAGAAACGGTCCGGCTGCGGATGCGTGGGGCCGCCTTCGTACATCACGACCGTGGCGCCGTTCTGCAGCGGGCCATAAACGATGTAGCTGTGCCCGGTGACCCAGCCGATATCGGCCGAGCACCAGTAGACATCCTCATCGCGAAGATCGAACACCCACTTGCTGGTCGCATAGGTGCCCACCGCGTAGCCGCCGGTGGTGTGCAGAATGCCCTTTGGCTTTCCCGTGGTGCCGGACGTGTAGAGCAGATACAAAGGATGTTCGGAATCGAGCGCCGTGGCGGGGCATTCGTCCGAAGCGTTCGCCATCAGCTCATGCCACCAGTGGTCTCGGCCCGGCTCCATGTGCTGCAGGGTTCCGGTGCGCTGATACACGATGACGGACCGCACAGTCTTGCAATGGAGCAGCGCCTCATCCACCGCGGGCTTGAGCTTCACCTCCGCGCCGCGCCGGTACGAGCCATCCTGCGTGATGACGCAGACAGCTTCGGCGTCGTTGATGCGGTCCACCAGCGCCTGCGAGGAGAAGCCACCGAAGACGACGGTGTGCGGCGCGCCAATGCGGGCGCACGCCAGCAGCGCGATGGCCAGCTCCGGGCACATGCCCATATAGATGGCGACGCGATCCCCCGCCTTCACGCCCTGGCTTTTCAGCACGTTCGCGAAGCGGCAGACTTCGGAATGCAGCTGCTGATAAGTGAGCGTGCGAACCTCGCCGGGCTCGCTTTCCCAGATGAGCGCCGCCTTGTTCCTGCGCCAGCTCGTCAGATGACGATCGAGGCAGTTGAACGAGATGTTGGTCTTCCCGCCGACGAACCACTTCGCCCACGGCGCTTCCCATTCGAGCACCTTCGACCACGGTTCGAACCAGTGCAGCTCACGCGCGATGTTGCCCCAGAAGGTTTCCGGATCGCGATCAGCCTCGTTATAGAGACGGTGGTAATCGTCGAGGCTCTTGATGTGCGCCCGCGAGCTGAAATCGCTCGGAGGTTCGAAGAGACGCCGTTCTTTGAGGCTCGAGTGGATATCGGACGAGGTTTGCGGGGACATGCCGGATCATACGAATGATAACCAGGGGTATCGTGGCAAGCCTCGCCGGCGCGAATCCTTTACGACGCGCGGGCGGATTTCAGATTGCCCCTCGACGCCGTCGCCGAGTCCGCGCCGTGTTTCGCCGGCCGTTGCGCCGCCGCTTCCGCGAACGCCTCGGCGAAGCCCGCAAGGCTGTCCCGCATGGCCTCTTCCGTAATCACCAGCGGCGGGCTGATCTTGATGGTCGCGCCGCCATAGCCGACCGGCGCAAACATCAGCACGCCCTTCTGAATCGAACGATTCACCGCATCCCAGGCCAGATCGCTGTCGGGTTCCATGGTTCCCGCCCGCACGCACGCCACGCCGGCCACCAGCCCTTTACTCTCCACGCGGCCGATCTGCGGGAATTTCTGCTGCAGATTCCGAAGCTCGCCCGAAAGAATGCGCCCCATCTGATGCGCATTCGCCGCAAGGTTCTCGCCAAGAACCAGATCGATGGACGCGAGCGCCGCCGCGCAACAGACCGGATTACCGGTGTGCGTGGACGTCATGCTGTTCGGCGGATGCAGATCCATCACGTCGGCGCGTCCGGCCACGGCCGAAAGCGGCAGTGAACTCGAAATGCCCTTTCCGAAGCAGGCGATATCCGGAACAATCCCGTAGTGCTCCCAGCCCCACAGGGTTCCGCAGCGGCCAAAGCCCGCCTGCACCTCGTCCAGAACCAGCAGAGCGCGGTGCCCGGAGCACCATTGCCGCAGGGCGCGCATGTAGTCCACCGGCGCGAATGCGGCGCTGCCTCCCTGGTAGGTTTCCATGATCACGCCGGCAACGTCGGACGGTTCCACGCCGCGTTCCCGCAACTGGCGTTCGAAGGATTCGAAAGAAGTGTCGCGGGAGCGCCAGCCATCCGGGAACGGGACCTGAATGAAGCCCGGGTCGAGATTGACGATCCATTCCTTCAGCCCCGGAATGCCGCCCGCCTGCTGAGAGCCGAGCGTCCGGCCGTGAAACGCGTGCTCAAAGGAGACCACTACATGCTTCTTGCGGCCGCCGGTCTTCACGCCCCACGTTCTGGCCAGCTTGACGGCGCACTCCACCGTTTCCGATCCCGTAGTCAGCAGGAAAATCTTCTTCAACGGATCCGGCAGAATGGACGCCAGCTTCTCGAGGAGGCGCGCCCGGATCTCGCTCGGGAAGCAGTAACTGGTGAGCAGATGGGACTGCGCCTGGGCCGCGATCGCATCGGCGATTTCCTTTCGCCCATGGCCGGCGTTGGTGATCAGCACGCCGCTCGACCAGTCGATCCATTTGTTGCCCCAGCGGTCTTCCACCGTGAAACCCTCGGCGCGGTTCCAGACGATGGGTGGCTGGCCCTGCATGGCCAGCGGTTCGAGCCGCCGCAGCGTTTCAAGAACGGGCAGCGATTCCGGAACCGGCAGCGGCGTGCCGATTCGCCGGAAGCGTGTCTCGACGGGTGGTACGTCCTGGGGAGTGCGAGGAAATTGTCCGGCCATGTTGAGAACGGTCAACATTCTCCCACGCTCCTGGCGGATATCACTATCCCGAAATGAACGCGGTACTGTGCCTGGCGGAATTTGTACGAAATCTCGCAGTACCAGAGCAGGCCGATTGCTCCGTTTTTCCACCCGGCAGTCCCGCCCCGGCGTATCTCGATGGCAGTTGGATCGACCCCGGGGCGCTTTCGTTTTCCGCGCATCGCTATACTCGAATTTCCGTGTTTCACAATCTGGAAAAGCAGGTCGAGGCGGCGTTCCGCGAGCGGGTGCGCGCCCGCTACGGCATCGACGCCGAAATCACCATCGAGCAGCCGAAGCAGGCGTCCTTCGGTGAAATCGCGCTCCCGGTGGCGTTTCAGCTCGCAAAAGAGCTGAAGCAGGCGCCGCGGAAGATCGCCGCCGATCTGCTCGCCGGCGCTGCGCCCATTCCCGGCATCGCCGCAATGGAAGTGGCGGGAAACGGATACATCAACGTCCGCTTCGATCGGGCCGCTTACGCCTCGTCGCTCCTCGCCGGCCAGACTGCTCCGCTCCCGAAGCAGGACGGCAAGATCATCGTCGAGCATACGAACATCAACCCCAACAAGGCCGCCCATATCGGCCACCTGCGCAACGCGGTGCTGGGAGATACATTCGTCCGCATGCTGCGCGCGCTGGGGCACCCGGTCGAAGTGCAGAACTATATCGATAACACCGGCGTGCAGGTGGCCGATGTCGTGGCCGGTTTCCATTACCTGGGGCACAAAACGCCGGCCGAAGTCGCCGAACTGATCGCCACTCCGGCGGGCGACAACAGCCGCTTCGATTATCTCTGCTGGGATCTCTACGCTCGTACCTCGCAGCACTATAAGGACAATCCGGAGTCGCTTTCCTGGCGCGCGGCGACGCTGCACGCCATCGAAGCCGGCGAAGGCGAACTCGCCGAGCTGGCGCACATCGTGGCCGATGCCATCGTGAACGCGCATCTGGCGACCATGCTGCGTCTCAACATTCAGTACGACGTGCTGCCGCGCGAGAGCGAGATCCTGCACCTGAAATTCTGGAGCGCCGCCTTCGAACTGCTGAAGGAGCGCAAGGCTATCTACTTCGAAACCGAAGGCAGGAATGCAGGGTGCTGGGTGATGCCCTCTTCGGCGTTTCGCGCCGAGGGCGATGAGAACGAAGACAGCAAGGTGATCGTCCGCTCGAACGGCACCGTCACTTACGTTGGCAAGGACATCGCCTATCAGCTCTGGAAATTCGGGCTGCTCGGCAAGGATTTCTTCTACCGGCCGCTGCTCCGCTATACCGATGGCCACGAAGTCTGGGTGTCGGTGGATGAGCCCCAGCCCCGCCCCGCGCCCGCTTTCGGGAAGGGCGCCGCGGTTTACAACGTGATCGACGTCCGTCAGTCGTATCTGCAGGACGTGGTGGTGGCAGGGCTCCGGGCGCTCGGTTTCGAGCGCGAGGCGGAGAAGTCGATTCACTTCTCGTACGAGATGGTGGCGCTTTCGCCGCGCTGCTGCGTGGAACTCGGGATCGAGCTTTCCGAGGAAGACGCGCGCAGGCCGTACGTGGAGGTCTCCGGACGGAAAGGCCTCGGCGTGAAGGCTGACGACCTGATGGACCGGCTGGTCGAAACGGCCCTGAATGAGGTCGCCTCGCGGCATCCCGAAGACAACGCCGCCGCGCAGCGGGCGATCGCGACCGAGATCGCGATGGGCGCGCTTCGCTACTTCCTGCTGAAGTTCACGCGCAACACCGTGATCGCATTCGATTTTCAGGAAGCGCTGAGTTTCGAAGGCGAGACCGGACCATACGTTCAATACGCCGCCGTTCGGGCGCGAAACATCTTTCGCAAACTGGAGGAGCGCGGAGAGTCCGAACCGGAATACGCCACGGAACTGACGGCCGAAGCCTTCTCACGGCAGCTCGGCGCCGGCGTTGGCCACGTGAGCCCTGAGGCTGCCGGCAGCGCCAAAGGTCACGGTGACGCGCCCGCGAACCCCGCAAACAAAGACGAATTCTGGCAGATCCTGCTCGCCGCTTCGAAGGCCGATTCGGCAGTCGAGCGCGCCGTAACCGCGGGCGAGCCGGCGCACGTCGCGCGCTACGCTTTTCAGCTGGCGCAATCGTTCAACAACTTCTATCACCAGTACCCGATACTCGCCGAATCGGACCGCGAAAAGAAGACGTTCCTGCTCTGGATGACGCGCTTCTTCGCGGATCAGCTGGAGCGGACGCTCGCGATTCTCGGAATCGCCGTCCCTGCGTACATGTAAGGCGGACAAACGGAATTATGCTGCTGGCACTCGACGCGGGAAATACCAACGTCACCATCGGAATCTTCGAAAACGGCGCGCTGGCCGATCATCGCCGCCTGCGGACCGTCCGCGAACAGACTTCGGACGAATGGGGCATCCTTTTGATGAACCTGCTCCGCTTTTCCTCGCTCGATCCAAAGGCGATCGACGGCATCGTCGTGTCTTCCGTGGTGCCGCCGCTCAACAGCGCCCTCGCCGAGATGGCGCAGCGCTATTTCGGCCTCGAAGCCATGTTCGTCAGCTGGCAAACCGATACCGGGCTGCGGCTTCTCTACGACAATCCGTCCGAAGTCGGCGCGGACCGCATTGTGAACAGCGTGGCTGCGTTGCACAAATACGGCGCTCCATGCGTGGTGGTGGATCTCGGCACCGCCATCACGTTCGACGCCGTGTCCCGGAATGGCGATTATCTGGGCGGCATCATCTCAGCCGGCATCGCCATTTCCGCCGATGCGCTTTTCAGCCGGACCGCGCGGCTGCCGCTGGTCGATTTCCGCAAGCCGCGCTCGGTAATCGGGGCCAACACCGTGGCCAGCATGCAGTCTGGTCTCTATTACGGCGCGCTGGGCGCGATCGACGGCATGCTGGACCGGCTGATTGAGGAACTCGGACCGGACACCAAAACGGTGGCCACCGGAGGCCACGCTTCGCTGATCGCCTCCGGCTCGCGCCATATTCGGAATATCGATGAAAATCTCACTCTGGAAGGTTTGCGCCTGATCTGGGATCGCGTGCAGCGGACGCCCGGCCTCCCGCAACTGCGAACGGCGTGACCGAGGATTTTTCGAATTACTTCAACTATTTCACCGAAATCGAGGAGCATTTTCAGCGCGCTCGCGGTACCGGCCTTTTCCTTCTTTCGCCGCTCGACTGGGCATTAATCGAAATCTGGAAAAATTCCGGCGTGCCGCTCGAAGCCGCGCTTCGCGGCATTAACGCGGCATTCGAAAAATGGCGCGCAAAAAAAAGCCGCGCGCAGCTGGTCAATTCCATCGCGTATTGCGCCCAGGCGGTGATGGCGGAAACCCAGCGGATGGCGGACGCCGGAACCGGCCAGCCGGAGCGTGCGGCGGAACGCGCTCCGTTCAGCCCGGCCGAGGTGCGGGGCTATCTTTCGGCGAACGCCGCACAGCTGCGCAGCGCCGCCGGCGGCGCTTTCAGCGAAATCGCGGCTTCTCTTGAGCGCCTCGCGGACGAGGTTGGCGAGAGCGCCCCCGATCTTGAGAAACTGGAACAGAATCTGACGGTCCTGGAAGAGAAACTGGTGGCCGTCGGCCGCGCCCGCCAGACCGAGCGGGAGGCGCTGCGCGCGCGTCAGGAACTGGAATCGCAACTCCGGCCCTACCGGGGCAAAATGACCGCTCCGCAGATCGCCATGCTGGAGAAGCAGTTTCTGGAACGCAGCGTACTGGAAGGCATGGGAGTTCCGCGCCTCAGCCTTTTTTACCTTCGCTAGCCTGAAAAAGTAATACAGGAAGGTGACAAATAGCACGACGCTATGATAGGTTGGCTACTTCGGAATCGCCTGATTGTCGTTTAGTAACGCATTCGGCCGATTTTCGTCATAATTGTTAGAGAGCGGGCACTTCGCCCATCGCGAATTCTTAGAGTGGTACCGCGGCATCGCGATTCACCTCGCGAATGAACTAACGCGGTCCAGCCATCAGGCGCAATCCTCCGAGTGCCTGGTTGGCTTTTCTGGTGAGACGGCAGGGACTATCCTCCGAGGCCCTGCCGTTTTTTTGTTTCACTACCTCAGTGGCGCCACCCGCCGTTTTGTTTCAGTGGCGGCGCAAAATCAGCGCGGAATTCTTACTACCGAAAGCAATACAGTTGGCCAGCGCATATTCGCAGTCGAGACGCCGCGCTTCGTTCGGTATGTAGTCGAGATCGCACTCCGGATCGGGTTCCTCCAGATTGATCGTCGGCGGAGCAATCCCGTCCCGCATGGCAAGCAGTGTGGCTACCACTCCGGCCGCGCCGCACGCGCCCTGAGGATGGCCGATCAGGCTTTTCAGCGACGAGCCCAGGACCTTTCCCGCGTGTCCATTCAGCGCCAGTTTCGCCGCCCGCGTCTCGATGCGGTCGTTTAATTCGGTGGAAGTTCCGTGATAATTCAGGTACCCGATTTGTTCCGGACCGATGCCGGAGTCCTCCATCGCCATCTGCATCGCGCGCGCCGGTTCCTCGCCGCATTCAGCCAGCCGCACGCGGTGAAACGCCTCGCATGTCGATCCATATCCGGTAATTTCGCCGTAAATCCGCGCGCCGCGCGCCTGCGCCCGTTCCAGATTTTCCAGCACCAGAAACCACGCTCCTTCGGCCAGCACGAAACCGCTGCGATTCCGCGAAAACGGACGCGAGGCCCGTTCCGGCTGGTCGTTCCAGTTCGAGGCCAGAATTCGCATCAGCATGAATCCCCGCAGGATCAGCGGCGCCAGCGGCGAATCCACCCCGCCCACCAGCAGACATTCCGCCGTTCCCCACTGTATGTTTCGGAACGCGTACCCGATCGCGTCGGTCGATGACGTACAGCCGGTCGAAATCAGATGGCTCGGGCCGCGGAAGCCGAAGCGCATCGAAATTTCGCTGGCCAGCGTCCCGATGGTGGACGTCGGAATCGAATAAACGCTGCATTGCTTCTCTTTCCCGTGGTAGTACAGCGAGTACTGCTGCTCGGAAAAGTCGCCCGATCCGCCTCCGGAACCAATCAGAACACCCACGCCGCGCTGTTCCTGCAGCGTCATTCCCGCCGGTTCCAGGGCCGCGTCGGCCACCGCTTCCTGGGCCGCCGCGCACGCCAGCGGCACGCACCGCGACACATGAGGGCGATCCTTCGCCGTCACGTACGCGCTCTCGTCGAATCCCTCCACTTCACCCGCGATGCGAACGGCGAACCCGGAGGCGTCGAACCGGCTGATTGGGCGAACACCGCTCATCCCCGCCTGGGTCGCGCGCCAGAACTCCTCTCGCCCTATGCCGTTCGGACTCACGGCTCCGATGCCGGTTACGGCGACGCGCCGCTTCATGGTCTTGCTTCCTTGTTCGCTTCCCTCATGGCTGCCGGATGAGATGTTTCTGCCGACAGTATAGGAGCGAAAAGTTCACGCAAGCCGGTGATGACGTACGTCCACGCCCTTGATCACGAACAAAACGTCTTCCGCGATGTTCGTGGCGTGGTCGGCAACACGTTCCAGATTGTGAGCGATGAAAATCAGGTCGAATGCGGGCGCCGCCGGGGCCGTTCCGGCCTCCATCATGCCCAGCAGTTCCCGGTAGATCGCATTCTTCAGATCGTCCACTTCGTCGTCCGCCATCAGAACGCTCATCGCCAGCGCCTCATCCCGCTGAACGAAAGCGTCCAGGCTCCGGCGCACCATGGATTCCACCGTTCGCGACATGTGCGGGATATCGATCAGCGGCTTGATCGGCGGCCGCCCCAGCAGCGACACTGAACGCTGCCCGATATTGATCGCAAGATCTCCCATGCGCTCCAGATCGCTGTTGATCTTGATCGCCGCCGTGAGGAACCGCAGATCCTTCGCAACCGGCTGGTGCAGCGCCAGCAGCTTTGTGGCGAATTCGTCGATTTCGATGTCCAGCTGGTTGATGCGGGTCTCGGTCGCCCAGATATCCGCCATCAGCCGGTCCTCGCGCTCCACGAGCGAACGAATACTCGAGTGGATGGACGTCTCTACCAGACCGCCCATCTCGAGAATCTTGTTTTGTAGTCCCTCGAGTTCCAGGATGAAAGAGCGCATAACCCGCCGGTATGCCAGCCGACGTACAAAGAGTAGCAGTTTCAGCGGAGTTCGCAATCGTTTCCGGGTACTTGCCGCGTGTTCGCGGTAACGTCCGGCGCGCCTTACCCGATTCTGCGAACTGTACCTGCCGCGACGTGATATAACTCTCGGCTATGCCGCAGATCGACGTGCCGCTCGTGCGCGGGCGGTTTGGCGAGACGTCCCGGTCCGACGCCTGGTGGCTTCAGCCGCTCGCCGTCTTCCTCGGACTATCCATCTTCATCGTTTACTCCACCTGGGCCGCGCTGCAGGGCAATAACTATCATTTCGGGCCGTATCTGTCGCCCTTCTACTCCCCCCTGCTCTATGGCGACGCGCCCTTCGCGTGGTTCGGCCCCGACAAGCCCTCGTGGTTTCCCACTTTCCTGCCGTTCTCCGCCGCCATGCTCATCCTCTGGGCGCCCGGCGGCTTCCGCTTCACCTGCTATTACTACCGCGGCGCTTACTACAAAGCTTTCTGGTCAGACCCGCCAAACTGCACGGTAGGCGAACCGCGGAAGAGCTATCTCGGCGAGCGTTTCTTCCCGCTCATTCTCCAGAACGTACACCGTTATTTCCTCTATCTCGCGCTCGTCTTCCTCGTCCTGCTCGCTCACGACGTCTGGGAGGCGACGAAATTCCCGGATGGCTTCGGCGTGGGCGTGGGAACGCTGGTGCTTTTGGCCAACGTGATTCTGCTCGGCTGCTATACGTTCGGCTGCCATTCGCTTCGCCACCTGATCGGCGGCTTCAGCGACCGCATCTCCGCCTCGTCCGCGCGTCAGGCCTGCTACAACTGCGTGAGCGGTCTCAACGGCAGGCACATGCGTTTCGCGTGGATGAGCCTGTTTTCCGTCGGTTTCTCCGACTTGTATGTCCGGCTCTGCGCCATGGGAATCTGGCGTGACGTGAGGCTCTTCTAAGAAAAGACTCTGAATGCCTGATTATCAGACCCACGAATACGATGTACTTGTGATCGGCGCGGGCGGCGCCGGCCTGCGCGCCGCCGTCGAAGCCTCCGCCGCCGGAGTACGCGTCGGGCTCATCTGCAAATCCTTGCTCGGCAAAGCCCACACCGTGATGGCCGAAGGCGGCATGGCCGCCGCCATGGGCAATGTGGACGACCGCGACAACTGGCGCGTCCACTTCGCCGACACCATGCGCGGCGGCCAGTACATGAACAATTCCGCCATGGCGGAGATTCATGCGAAGGAAGCGCCCGCGCGCGTCCGTGAACTCGAAGCCTGGGGCGCGCTCTTCGATCGCACTCCGGACGGCCGCATCCTGCAGCGCAATTTCGGCGGCCACCGCTACCCGCGTCTCGCGCACGTCGGCGACCGCACCGGCCTCGAGCTCATCCGCACCCTCCAGGACCACACCATCCATCAGGGCATCGAAGTCCACATGGAGTGCACCGTCCTCGATCTGCTCACCGATGCCGGACGCATGGCGGGCGCTTTCGCCTACGATCGCGAGCGCGGCCGGTTCCGCCTCTTCCGCGCGCCGGCCGTGGTGCTCGCCACCGGCGGCGTCGGGCGCGCCTTCAAAATCACCAGCAACAGCTGGGAATACACGGGCGACGGACAGTCCCTCGCGTATCGCGCCGGAGCCGCTCTCATGGACATGGAATTCGTGCAATTCCACCCCACCGGCATGATCTGGCCGCCCAGCGTTCGCGGCATTCTGGTTACGGAAGGCGTGCGCGGCGAAGGCGGCGTCCTGCGCAACAGCGAGGGCCGGCGGTTCATGTTCGACGACATTCCGGAAAACTACCGCTCGCAAACGGCCGACAACGAAGAAGAAGGCTGGCGCTACACGCAGGGCGACAAGAACGCGCGCCGTCCTCCCGAACTGCTGACCCGCGATCACGTGGCCCGCTGCATCCGCCGTGAAGTGCGCGAAGGCCGCGGCAGCCCGCATGGCGGCGTCTTTCTGGATATCGCGTGGATCAAATCCCGCGTCTCCGGCGGCGCCGGCCACATCCGGCGCAAGCTGCCCAGCATGTATCACCAGTTCAAACAGCTGGCCGATATCGATATCACCGAGACCCCCATGGAAGTCGGGCCCACCACGCACTACATCATGGGCGGCATTCGCGTGGACGCCGAAACGCAGATGTCGGACGTCCCCGGCCTGTTTGCGGCGGGCGAATGCGCGGCGGGCCTGCACGGCGCCAACCGGCTCGGCGGCAATTCGCTTTCCGATCTGGTCGTTTTCGGCAAACGCGCGGGCGAGTACGCGGCGGCCTACGCCAAAGCGAACGGAGCGCCGCAGGTGAATCCGGATCAGGTGGATGAAATCGGCGCGCGCGCCCTCGAGCCGTTCAATCGCGCGAGCGGGCCAAATCCGTACGACATCCAGCATCAGTTGCAGGACGTCATGCAGGATCTGGTCGGCATCGTTCGCCGCCAGGAAGAAATGCAGGAAGCGCTCGAACGTATCGATGGGCTGAAGCTTTGCGCCGCGCAGGTCGCCGTTCCCGGCAATCGCGAATACAATCCAGGCTGGCACACTGCGCTCGATCTGCGTAATCTGCTCACCGTCTCCGAAGCCATCGCCCTTTCCGCCATCGAGCGCAAGGAAAGCCGCGGCGCGCATTTCCGCGAAGACTATCCCGAGAAAAGCGCTGCCGCGGCGAAGTTCAATCTCACCATTCGCCAGGCCGCGGACGGATCCATGGCGCTCGGCCATCAGCCGGTCGTGCCCCTCACCGGCGAACAGAAACAGATCATCGAGGAGATGAAATAACCATGGCCACGGCAACGCCAACCCAGGCGGCTCCCGCGCAGCGCATCGCAGCCGGACAGAAGACCGTCACCTTCGAGATCTGGCGCGGCGAGAAAGGCAAAGGCGAATTCCGCGCCTACGACGCCGAAGTCTCCGAAGGCATGGTTGTGCTGGACGTCATCCACAAGATCCAGGCCGAACAGGCCCCGGACCTCGCCGCGCGATGGAACTGCAAGGCGGGCAAGTGCGGTTCGTGCTCGGCCGAGATCAACGGCATGCCGAAGCTGATGTGCATGACGCGTCTGAATTCGCTGCCCATCGACAAGCCCGTGCGCGTCGAGCCCATGAAGACCTTCCCCTCCATTCGCGATCTCGTCACGGACGTCAGCTGGAATTTCGAGGTCAAGAAGAAGATCAAAAAGTTCCAGCCGCGCGCGCCCGACGCTCCCGACGGCACATGGCGCATGCGGCAGGCCGATGCCGACCGCGTGCAGGAATTCCGCAAGTGCATCGAATGCTTCCTCTGCCAGGACGTCTGCCACGTGCTGCGCGATCATCACCTGCACGATCGCTTCATCGGCCCGCGGTTCTTCGTCTATTCGGCCGCGCTCGAAATGCAGCCGCTCGATACGGCCGACCGTCTGGCGGATCTGCGCCTGCGCGACGGCATCGGCTACTGCAACATCACGAAATGCTGCACCAAAGTCTGTCCGGAAGAGATTCACATTACGGACAACGCCATCATCCCGCTCAAGGAGCGCGTGGTGGATGAATTTTTCGATCCTCTCGGCAAGCTGTTCCGCAGATTCCGCGGAGAATGACCATGCAACTGAAGTCGATTTCCAAAGACGCAATCCCCGGCGCGCTCGAACGAGTCGAGCGCTATCGCCTGCTCGCCGAGCCCTGGCAGGCCGAAAGCATTTGTGAAGACATTCTGGGCGTCGAGCCCGCCAATCAGGACGCGCTCAGAGGTCTGCTGCTCGCCATCACGGATCAGTTCGGCGATTCGATTCAGATGAAGCGCGCGCTCGAAGCCGTGGAGAAGCTCGAAAACCCCTACGACCGCGCTTATTACGAAGCGATCGTGTATGAACGCGCCGGGCACGCGCATCTGCGCCGCGGCCTGCAGGAATCCGGCTTCAAGGCTTATGAGTGTTTCCAGCGCGCCATGGAGTTGTTCGAACAGGCCGGGAAGCTTCGCCAGCCCGGCAACGATGACGCGCTGCTGCGCTGGAACACCTGCGCCCGCACGCTCGCGCGCCATCGCGAAGTGAGGCCGCGGCCCGTGGAAATTCCCGAGCCGGTTCTGGGCGAATGAATGCCGTCGAGATTCGCGCTTCTTCTTGCCGCCGTTCCCGCCATCGCCGCATCCGCCCCGCTCAACCTCCCCGTCGCATGGTCGGCCGGCGCGCCGGTCCGCACGGAAACCATTCGGCTCCCGCACGCCTCGAAGGCCGGCAATTACAGCCTGCTCTTTTCTGTCTCGCCCGCAACGCTGGGGCCGGCCGATCAGCTCAGCATTGAACTCGTCGCGAACGGCCGCTCGCTCATCGCAAAGACGCTGCACGCGGGCGACGCCGATCTCTACGCGCCGTTTCATCTCGATTCCGCCGCCGTCCCTGAACTGCGTCTCGTTTCGCGCGGGGCTCATGGCCGGTTCACCGCGAAAATCAACCGCTGGCCCGAATCGGCGCAACTCAAACCCGGCGGCAACCACGACTGGCGCCATGCGGCCGGAATGCAGCTCGGCAAAACCGTCTTCGCCTCGGACGACGAGATCGAATACATCCCGCTCGCCGGCGCTCCGCGCGCGAAATACACAGCCGATGCCGCGGGCGAAGACTGGTACGAATTCCACTTCGACGCCGCGCCCCCGAAGCTCGTCTTCTTTCAGATCGAACTGACCGACCGCGACGATCTTCCCGTCGATGTGTCGATCTTCCGCGAAAACGCGGGCAAGCTCCAGGAGTTCACCCACGGGCAGGACCCGGTCGCCATCGCTCATGAAGTGCAGGCGCTCGCCGGAAACAAATTCGCTCCCCGCGTGCTCGATGAAGCTGGCGAGTATTACGTCCGCGTACGCGCCAGTCACCCCGAGTACAAGTTGCGGACCCGCGTCTACGACGTGCCGCCCTACTCCGATCCGCGTCAGGCCGTGCGCACGGCCATCGATTACATTCTCGGCGCGGGCGATTCCTGGTTCGCGAACACGCCCCGACGCGGCGGCGCGCTCGATCGCGTCACGCCGGTCCATCAGGAAACCACGCTTTGCGTCGGCTGCCATCCCAGCCACTTTTCGCAGCGCGCGCAGCTTTACGCCACCCAAAACGGTTATCCCGTGGTCCAGCGCCAGCAGCTTCAGTTTCTCGCCGAGCGCTTCTATAACAACCCGCGCCCGTTCTATGGTTTCGAAAAGGATGGCGCGGTCTGGGCGCGCGTCATCTCCGCTCCGGCCAACGTGCTCAGCCGCATGTCGGTACTCACGGATATCTTCGAAAATCAGGTCTCGCTCGCGCCGCGGCCCGATTATCACCAGGGCGTCACGAAATATCTGGACCTCTATTATGCTGGCCTCGACAAGCTCCCGAACGACGAAACCAACGGCAACACGCCCATCGTGAGCACCTTCGAAGTCGCCTGGTATTCCTGGAAAACCGCGCACCAAGCCGCGCTGCCCCGCATGATCGCCGAAGCGCCGGTGAAGAACATGATCGATCTCTGCTACCAGACCCTCGCGCTGGCCGACATCGATCGCGCGCAGTACAAAGACGAAATCGCGCGCAATGCCGAACGCATCCTCTCGCTGCAGCGCGCTGACGGCCAGTGGTCCATGAAGTTCGAGCCGGATCAGCCCGAAGTCGAATTCCAGACCGGACACGCTCTCTGGGCTCTTGCCGCGGCTGGCGTTCCCGCTTCCAATGCGCGGGTGAAAAAGGCGATCGATTACCTGATGCGCCGCCAGCAGGCCTTCGGCGGATGGATGGACCCGCTGCAGTCTTTTGAAAACTTCCGCACGCCATTCCGCGAAACGCAGTTCGCCGCCGTCGCGCTCAGTTCGTACTTCCCTGCCGGCAATCGCGCCAGAGGCTGGAATTCCCCAGAGATCGATTCGCTTTCCGATAACCCGGTCACACTATTCGATCAGCTCGATAACGTCTGGGACCGCCCATCCGCCGCAGTGGTGCGCCAGATCGAAACCGATACCGCGTCGAACGACGTGCTGATCCGCCAGGCCGCAGCCGAAGCGCTGGGCCGTCTCGCCCTGCCGGCCTCCGTTCCGGTGCTCACCAGGCTGCTGGCCGATCCGAGCAAGCTGGTGCAGCGCACCGCCGCGTGGTCTCTGCGTCGCGTGTATTCGGATCACCCTGACGCCCCTGATCAGCCGCTTCTCACGGCGCTTCGTTCGCCAGACGCGCGCGAGCGCTGGGGCGCCACGCGCATCTTCGCGCATCACTTCGCAACGCTCGCCCGGCGCAATGAACTGGCCGGTGCGCTCACGGGCCTCGCGCAGAATGAGCCGGTCATTTCGGTTCGCCTGCAGGCGATTCGCGGCGCATGGCAAAGCTGGTTCTGGAACGCCGATGAAGCCACGCGGGATCGCATCGAAAACGTCATGCTGGCGTCTCTTCACGCAGACCAGAATCCGTGGATTCAGACCAATGTGCGGGCAGCTGTCTATAACCTGGCCGACGAAAACATCCGCTATCTCTACAACAACTGGGTGACGCTGCTGCCGCGTGAAGCGGATCGCGACCGGGCGATTCAGGGCCGGCTCGCCATCGAATCCCGGCTCGCCTCGAAGTTCGCGAAAGTTCTCTCGGACGCGCCCGATTCGGACAAGAAAGAGCTTCTCATCGCCCTCACCGAGCCGCTGCAGCGCCGCGCCGATATCTACGACGTCAACTCTTCGCTCGCCAGTGAAGCGCCGCCGGTCTACAACCGCGTCGGCAACGATATCGAGCAGATCGAATTGTTCGGCCGCGGCGCCGATGTATTTTCGAAAGCGCTTCTTCCGCTGCTCGATGCTTCCGATGCTCAGCTGCGCGAACTCGCGTGGAAAGCTTCTCTGCTGGTTCGCGATGTTCCATACAAGCAGGTGGAAGCAGCAGCCGGCGGCCCCGGGCCGTCCACTCTCGAACTGACGCGCCGCATCGATGCGGGCACTCAGTACAGGGAAATCACCAAAGCCTTCCACAACACGCCCGCGAAGCCGGTGGGCGCGGCCGTAGTTCCCGTGTCCGCCGAATCCGCGCCGAAAACCAGGCTCGATGAACCTTACTTCCGGGCAAAGGTCGAGCCCATCCTGAAAGCCAGGGGCGAAGATGGTTACGCCTGCGTGAATTGTCACGCCACGCACACGCTTTTCAATGCCACCTGGTCCACAGTGATGAACGTCGTCGATACCGCGAATCCCGAAAACAGCCTGCTGCTTCGCAAGCCGACCTCAACCGCCGAATCGGAAGGCGTGGTCGGCGCGAAAACCACTGCGCATGGCGGCGGACGCCGCTGGGCCAAAGGTTCGCCGCAATACGAAACCATTCTCGACTGGATTAAGGGCGCGAAACTCGAACCCTCGTCCGCTCAGGCGCGATGATCCAGGAACGCTGAATCCCGGCCGAAGCCGCGCGCATCTGCCGCAGCATGAGTACAACCGCAACCGCTACTCCCGATCCCGCCGCGCTCGATGCGCAGCTGAACCAGATGATCCTCACCGGCAGAGCGATGGAGGCGTTCGAGCAGTTTTACGCCGACGATGTCGTGATGCAGGAAAATTCCGAAGAGCCGCGCGCCGGCAAAGACCTGAACCGGAAGTTCGAGCAGGATTTCTTCGCCATGATCGCCGAATGGCACGATGGAAAGCTGGTGAACAGCGCCATCAACGGCGATACTTCGTTCTCCGAGTGGTATATGGATATCAGCTTCAAAAATGATGTGCGGATGAAATCGTCTCAGGTCGCCGTTCGCAAATGGAAGAACGGCAAAGTCGTCCACGAGCGCTTTTTTTACAACAAGGGCTGAGCGGAAGCCGGCGCTTCAGTTCATCAGAGACGCCCGGCTGTCCAGATCGGCGAACTGCCGCGAACGGCCGGGCCAGTCGAGGTGCAGATCGCGCGAGACTTCGTCGAGCATCTCGGCCGTGGCCACCTTGCTCTCCATCGCGAACGCGGTGAGCATCAGGTTGTCGCAAACCGAGTTGATCAGGCGCGGAATGCCTTCGGTCCGGCGATGAATTTCGGTGAGTAACTCCGGGGGAAACACCGTCTGCTCCCGCATGCCGGCGCGCGCCAGGCGAGTGGCGATGTATTGAGCCGTTTCCGCGGCCGAAAACGGCCGCAGATGGCATCGCAGGGCGATTCTCTGTTTGAGTTGCCGGAAATTGCGGTCTTCCAGTTTGCGGTCGAGTTCCGGCTGACCGGCCAGAATAATCTGCAGCATCTTGCCCCGGCGATTTTCGAGGTTGCCGAGCAGGCGGATCTCTTCGAGCACTTCCCAGTCGAGATTCTGCGCTTCATCCACGATCAGCGCCGTCGTCCGGTTCTGGTTCGCCCGGTCGAGCAGCATGTTATTCAGCGCGAACAGCACTTCCATTTTCGATTTGCGGGAACACTGCAGATCGAAATCGTAGGCGATCATCTCGAAGAACTGATCGGGCGTCAGCCGCGAATTGAACACGCACGCAAACGGAATCTGATGCGAGCCCAGATGATCCCGCAGGCACTCGAGCATCGTGGTTTTGCCCGTTCCCACTTCACCGGTGAGGACGATGAAGCCCTTGCGGCTCTGGACCCCGTAAATCAGGTTCGCCAGTGCTTCTTCGTGCTGGGCGCTCCGATACAGAAATGCCGGATCGGGACTCAGGTTGAACGGATTTGTCTTTAAACCGAAGAACGCCTTGTACATGGCGACTTTCAAAGGGTAGCATGTAAATCCAATAACATGCGTCATATACGGTACCAGGCAGCGTACGGGAAATCCCGCGCCGCCCGGCCTTGCCCGTGCGAGATACTGGGTGGATAAGTCTCTGAAATGCGTGAAGTCCGTTACCGGACCCCGCACGGGATCGAGGTCTCGCGCGAGGTGTCCCGACTCCCCTACAGGCGGGGTCTCAGCCGTTTTCGCCGCGATCTCGATCACTATCGCGGCATCTATCTCTCCTCGGGTTACGAGTACCCGGGGCGGTATTCCCGATGGGATATCGTCGCCGTCCGGCCGCCGCTCGAGCTGGTCAGTTTCCAGCGCGAAGTCACCTTCCGGCCGCTGAACGACCGCGGCGTGGCCATCAATCGCATGCTGTTCGAGGTTTTGCGCAATCACCCGCACTGGGAGGATTTCCGCGAAGACTCGGGCACGCTGCGGGGCACTCTCAAGCCGATGCCCTCTTTCTTCCCGGAAGAGGAACGCAGCCGCCAGCCTTCGGTCTTCACCATCCTCCGCGCGCTCACGAACGAGTTTCGCAGTGAAGCGGATGACAAGCTGGCCTTCGCCGGCGCATTCGGCTTCGATCTTCTCTTTCAGTTCGACCCCATCCCTCTTCGCCTGCCCCGCACGTCGCGCAAAGACCTGCAGTTGTTCCTCTGCGACGACATCATTTACATGGACCGCAAGCGCGAAGTGATCGAGCGCTACAGCTACGAATTTGAGCGCGGCGATACTTCCACGCGCGGTCTGGAACGCGCTGGCGAACGCGTTCCGCCTCCACCGGCCCGCGAGCCCGGCCCCATCACTTCGGATCACCAGCCCGAAGAGTACATGGCGAATGTCCAGCGCGTGCGCGAGGGCATGCGCCGCGGCGACTATTACGAGGTTGTTCTCCGGCAAACCTTCCGTACTCCGTATTCGGGCAGCGCTTCGGAATTGTTCGAGCGCATGCAGCGCGCCAATCCGAGCCCCTACGAATTCCTGATTCAGTTCGGCGAAGAGCAGCTGGTGGGCGCGTCGCCCGAAATGTTCGTGCGCGTGGAAGGCGCGCGCGTGGAAACCTGCCCCATTTCCGGCACCGCGCGCCGCACGGGCGATCCGCTGCAGGACGAAAAGAACATCCGCGAACTGCTCAATTCCACGAAG
>DAIDJK010000106.1 GCA_027450225.1 Bryobacterales bacterium
CTCGGCGTTATAGCCATCGACTTCCCAGGTTCGGCCGCTGCGGAGATACTGCGCGCCCGGAATCTGATAACGGTTGTCGAGATCGTAGATGACGTGAAAAATGGAATCGCCGTTCGGGATGTCCACTACCGGGCGATCCGGAAACACGCGATACATGCTCTTCATGAAGACGTCGAATTCGGCGCGGCCGTGAAAATCGTCGCACATGAAAAATCCGCCGCGATCGAGATACTCGCGCATCTTCTTCGCCTGTGAGTCGGTGAGATCCCATCGGCCGACTTCAACCGCGTATAGCCACGGGTAATTGTAAACGTCAGTAGCATCGTCGAGATCCACCGGTTGCTCGACGGAGCGGGCATCGATGCGCGAGAGGCGTCGAACGGCAACCGCGAGATGCCGGTCTGCACGGGGATAGTCCGTTGTCCAGGCGGAGCGGCCTTCTTTCCAGTTCATCCCGAAACGCCGCCAGCGCCGGTTGTACCGGTAATAGGGCATGTCCTCGATGCCTGTGAAAGGCGGGTACATGAGCCGCGCGAAGACCCATTCTCCGGGGGTTTGATAATCGGGCGGAAGTTCGAATTCGCTGTACTCGACGCCGGGGTACTGCCGGAACGGACGAAGCTGGGCAAAGGCGATTCCCATGCCGGTGACGCAGAGCAGCGCCGAAGCGAAAGCCGTACGAAGCCGCATGAAACCTCCCGCGATTGGCCTTCAGATTATCACGCGCGCGAAGGGTTTGAACGTATACTGGCTTTGGAAATCGTCAGGAAAGGTAAACAGAAATGGGAATCATTCGATATTTGTATGCGGGGTCCGCCATACTGCTGATGGCCTCCGTGTCTTTCGCGCAGGATACGGCGCGCGCTGTGGCCGGCGGCGGCATTTCCGCTCCGGGCTGGACAGGCAAAGCCGATGGCGGCCAGTCGATAAACGAGGCCAAACTCACCAAAGAGGGCAATGCGCTTCGCGTGACTACGGGTCCTGCGGCCGCTTTCTGGAATGAGTCGGACAAGGCGTCCGGCAACTACACCGTGAAGGCCACGTTCACGGAGCCGAAGTATATGGATCTGAACAGCCATCCGCATCCGTACGGGATTTTCATTGGCGGAAACGATATGGGCACAGACCAGCAGAGCTACCTTTACTGCGCCGCATACGGGAACGGGACCTTCATCGTGCGTGGATTCGGTCCGCAGGCGTTTCAGATGAATGGCCGCCGCGGGGAGGCGAACGACGCCGTCCACAAGGCGAGCGCGCCAGGACAGCCGGTGTCTCAGGAGATCGCCATGTCCGTGAAGGGTGACAAGGTGGACTGTGCGATCAACGGAAAGGTTGTGGCCACCTACGACAAAGCAGCGGTTGTCGGGCCGGGCAAGCTGAAATCAACCGACGGCGTTTATGGTATTCGATTCGCGCACAACACAGACGGCACGGTGACCGGTCTGAGCATGACGAAAGAGTAACAGCTTCGCAGGAATCGACGCCTGGCTCAGCGGCGATTGTGCCGGTCCTGAAATTCCTTCAGCCGGATCAGGTCGTCGGCCAGGACCTGCCGGTCGCGCGGAGCCAGGCGGTCGTCGTTGGAGGATTTGCGCAGCGAATCGATCACATCGTTCAGCAGCCCGTTGTCCCAGCGGCCCTGATCGAGATCCGCCTGCATCCGGGTCAGTTCCTCTTCTGTTCGCAGGATTCGCCGCTGCTCGCGTTCCGCGGCGAATCTCGCGCTGTAGACGTGCTCGAGATCGTTCCTGACGAACAGGAAGACTCTCGGGCGCCAGCCTTCGCCTCGAAAGCGCTCCTCCCGCTCGTGATACCAGTCCTGCGCCGCTACGGCGCCTGCCAATCCGGCGATGATCGTTGCTGTTTTGAGAAGACGTGTCATCCTCGACCTCCTGCCATCTGAATATGTAGAACGCCGTTCAACGCCAGGAGAGAGAACCGATCACCTGTAAGTCGATTCTCTCCAGAGCATCGGCATTGACAAGCACGCGGCCTTCCGGATCGATGCGGAAGTGCCCGGCCGAGAGCGCATGGGGGCGCTGGGCGATCGTACGGGGCGGCAATTGCCCGCCGTCCGTGCCGAGCCGGCCGATCTCGATTTCTCCATCGCGCTCGCGCCCGGCGCGCCGGACAGCATCGATGAAATCGAGACGGATTTTCTTTGAGGGCGAATACTCCGCCAGATCGACCGCGAGCGAAAGCCAGGAATCGCCGTCTTCAAGCATCAAACCGCGACGGGCCAGGTCTTCAAGTATCGGCCGGGCGTCCTTTCCGCAAGTCTTCGCAAGCGCCGCACTGCCCCGAATTCCATCGCAGGAAAGATACAGGTCGCGGCCGGTTCCGGTAAGCACATGGAACGGGCTGGTAGCAAATGACCGCAGATCGCAGATCACCAGCGCCTCGCCAAGATCGGCGAAGAACAGATCCGCTTCGCCTTTGTGCTCTTTCCAGTGCGCAACCGCGGCGACCAGTTCGCGGGTGTAGGCGGAAGGCTGGCGCGGCGAATTGTAATCGAACGCATAGTAGTAAGCCAGATTGCGAAGGGCGGCTTCCGGCAGCTTGTAGACATACGAGTAAGCGGGGTACGGCCGCGCATTCACGAGGCCGAACTGGCCCGGGTTTTCGAAATAGGGGCTGAACCGATCCAGCCGCAGCGAGGCGGCTACCTGCGGCGGTTCCAGATGAGCAAGCAGCGGGACAAGGCGCGTCATGCGTTCGTACTCGCGCGCATCCTCCCGCGCGAATCCCCACAAAATGTTCCATATGGGCAAGACCCCGATTTCCTTGCACCACTTGAGCAGCTGGATGTTCTGGAGCGCCGTGCAGCCCTTTCGCATCTCAGTCAGGATCGGCGTGCTGAGGCTCTCGATGCCGGGCTGAATAGCGAGAATGCCCGCATCGCGAAGCAGACGAACCTGTTCCTTCTTCAGGTTCGCCTTCACTTCGTAGAAAAGATTCACTTCCAGCTTGCGGCGCGCGAGTTCGGGAACGAAACTCTGGAAATACTGCATGTCGAGGATGTTGTCCACCACCGTGACCGGGCAACCCGGATACCTCGTGGTCAGCTCCTCCAGTTCCTCAAAAGCCCGCGCGGCAGACTTGCTGCGGAAGGCCATGTTTGCGCCGTTCAGGCCGCAAAACGTACAGTGGGCGACTTTGCCCCAGTAGCAGCCGCGTGAAGTTTCGAAGAGAACGTGAGGGCGGTAGACCTCGGAAAGGTGCGGACGGCTGGCCTCGTACTGGCCGAAGAAACCTTCGTAGTCCGGCGCGGGAATGTCGTCCATTTTGTCGACCGGGGGTCCGCTCGATGGCTTCGATTGAAACAGCTCGCGGCGCAGCGTTTCCCGCGTGTGTACCCCCGGCAGGCTCGGAAGCGCTTCTCGATTGACGACGGCTTCGACGATGCGGGGGAACACGAGATCCGCTTCGCCCGAAACCACGCAATCGATGAACGGGAACTGCCGCAGAACCTCGAGGCCCATTGCGCCCTCACAGTTCGCCCCGCCCATGACAGTGAAGATCGATGGGTCTCTCTGCTTCAAGAGCCGCGCGGCGGCCAGCGATGCCGTGTTCTGCTGAAAAACGCTGGTGAACCCGGCAATGGCCGGCTGAATGCCGAGAATGGTTTCCACGCAGGACTCGAGGAATGCATCCTGATCGCGAAGAGAAACGAACTGCTCGATGCGCTCCGGGCTGAGTTCGCCGGTTCGGACGCCGTACCAGCCGTCCTTGCGATGCTCGGGAGCACGCGATTGCAAAACGTCCTCTACATAGCGGCTCTCCAGAACCGCATCGGCGCCGAAGAGAGACCTCGAGAAAATCCACTCGCCCAGAAGGTCTGTCGTCGAGTGAATGCCGTTGCAGATCTCGTGATAGAGATGCACCCCGATGCGTTCCGCCAGCTTGAACGTAAAATAGAAGTCGTGGACCGGTACGCCGCGCGCGCGCACGGCCGATTTGAGCAGGCCGATGCAGATGGACGGCAGAAACAGCGGCCCGAACGGCATGCTGACAAGCGCAAGCCCGCGCGGTCTGTTTTCAGCGGTTCCGGGCAGGTTGACGGGTGGGATCATTTCGGGATTCAGTACTGGAAATGCGCTGGCCATCGCCGCGCCCGGAAGCGAAGCCCTGAGTTTATCCCGGAAACGGCGAATTTCGCAATCGCTTCCACATCATGCATCTCTCATATTGTGTCTTCTGCGGCGAGCTTGTTTCAGCGGGAGCGGAGCGCCAGCTGCGCTTCACCGGCGCAGTCGTTCTGGCGGATCGTATTCGACGCGAGCGAAACGCCGGGAGCGGCCACGATGCAGTGCTGGTCGATGCCGAAACCGCTGATTTCGTTGCGCTCGATCGTATTGCCCGTGGCGGGATCGGGACGGTCTGCGCCGGCGCCAAGATAGATACCGGAGCGCAGCATATCGGGCTGCGAAGGCGCGTAGAGGCAGTTGAAAGGCCCGGGTTCGTCGCAATGCGCCAGATTTATGCGTCTGAGCCGGTTGCCCGAGATGACATTTCCCGACCCGATCACGAATATTCCGCTGAATACCACGCCATCGAGCGTATTGCCCGTGATGTGCACGTTTCGGGACTTCATATCCGGATTGCTGTTGTTCATCACGATCCCGAGATTGCCGTAGGGGTAACGATCGAGCGTGTTCTGGTTGGTGCAGGAGTTTGCCGTCACGTCGCCGTCATGAAAACCGTCGAGGTCGATGCATTTGCCGTCGATCTCCTCGAAATGGTTGTTGCGATAGATCGAGTGATCGACATTGCCGGCGGTATCGAGCGCTGCCGGAAAGGCCTGATGCTCCAGATCGACCTGCTCTTTCGGATATCCGATGAGCGCGCCCGAATTGTTCTCCACGGTGATTTCGCTTGCGTGCCCCACCTGAATGGCGTCCCGAGCCAGCATGGCGAATTCGTTATCGGCGATACGGCCTTTTGCGTTCCGGGGCGAGTGGTAAAGCGAGTGGGTCCAGACGCCGTTGCCCGAGACCTGGCCGAAACGGCAGCTGGTGATCTCGAAACCCGTGACGCCTTCTTCGAGTAGTATGCCGCCCGTGGTGTTATTGCGACCTCGCGCGTCGAGCGAGCCGGAGTCGGAAACGTCGATGTGGTGAATGCGGATATCGCGGCCGCCGCTCACGAGAATGGCGAATCCGGCGATGCGCATGGCGCGCATGCGGGCGAGTTCGAGTCCCTTCGCGTTTTCCGCCAGCACGCCGTTGTTCGGGATAAAGCGGGCGAACGCAGTTTCCGACGGCGGCATGCCGAGAGGGCGCGAGATCGCCTCGCGATTGCCGTCGAGCGTAAGACCGGTGATCTGAATATTCGCTCCGCCGGAGATGGAGATCAGCGCGCGGCCGCGAAAGGCTGCGGACGCTTTGATGGTGGTTTTTGAACCGTCGATCCGAAGATCGTGGGCGGCGGGGTTGAGCGTGATCTCGCGCGAGATTTCAAACGTTCCCGCGGGAAGAGCGATGTCGCCCGTCACGGTTGCGAATGCCTGGCGGAGTTGGGCTTCCGGGTTTGCCGGCGCGAAGAGAAGAAGCCACAGGAAAAACGGCGTCATCGGACGACCTCGATCGCGGTTCTCGCCAGACGGCGCGCGCCGAGCCCGATTTCGAGCAGCGCCTGTCCGGCGGGAACGGCATCGGGAATCGTGAAGTTGATTTCGTGGCGTTCGGCGAGCGGATCCGTTCGAAAGGTATCGAAATGATGCACCGGCATGCCTGAAACGGTGGCATGGAAATCGGCCAGCGAGGGCGCTTCTTCTAGGGTTACTTTGACCATTCCGCTTTGAATCCGGGAAAGCGAAAGGAGATCGACTGCGTCGCTCAGCGCGATCAGACGCGGCACCGCAGGTCCGGGCGGAATAACGCGAACGGAGGCGGCGGCCGAAAGTCGCCGCCCCTGGTAGAGCAGAACGGCGGGCACGAGACCGGTGCGAATGCCTGGCGGCAGGAACACGTTGATTTGAGTGAGATGGTTCTGCGCGCGTGGCCCGACATAGCAGACCACGCCGGGCGCGCCGTCGAAGAGCACCGTGAGCGAATTGAGATCGCACGCCTCGGGCAGGTTCTCAATCGTGAACGCGGCGCAGGCAAGGCGACCGGACATCGGGACCGCCTGCTCGCTGGAGAACGCGTTCGCGACGGAGCGCACTCGAACCGCGGCGGGCTTTCGCCAGGTGGTCCACATGTACTGGGTGTCGATGCCCGTGAGAGACAACAGATCGATGCCGTGTTCACGCGTGAATTCGCGGACTTCCGCGGCGGAAACCCGAGCGCCTTCCCACGTGGTGTACGCTCGCGAGGTTTTCGGCAAGCCGTTGATGTGGAGATGCGCGAAGCCGCCCGGCTTCAATACCCGCACAACCTCGCGGAGGTAAGAGAACACGACGTCCGCGCTCGGAATGTGCTGGAAAACCGCATAAGAGTAGATGAAATCGAAGTGAGCGGCGGGGAACAGCGAAAGTTCCGAGCCGCTGGTTGCATGAACACGCACGCCCGGCAGATCGGCGAGGCGCTCCCGTGCGCGGGCGATCATTTCGGGCGAAACATCGACTCCGTGAATCTCGCCGAAGTGGCGGCTCATGGGGCGAAGCAGGCGTCCAGGACCACAGCCGATTTCGAGCGCCCGGCGCGATGATGCCGGCTGCGAGGCTGGGAAGCGCTTCAGTTCCTTTTCGAGTTCCCGCAGCACGTCGGCCGCGGTCGCCAGGAATTCGGCTTCGTCCTGATCGCGGCGGCCGAACGCGACGTAATAATGCGGGTCCTCGCGGGCGCGCTGGTCCCAGTCGGAGCGCATGCGGTCGTGGAGAGCGGGGTCCAAAGAACAAGTTTAGGGCCGGTATATCGGAGGATGGGCGAGCGACCCCTTGCAATAGCTCAGCGGAGCGCGCGAAATTTCCGCTTGACGCCGGCGTCCCGTAGTACTAATTATTTAGTATGCGCCGCCGGAGCCCGACCCTCACCGAACAGGAACTGGAAATCATGAAAATCGTTTGGGACCGCGAGCAGGCGACCGTGCGCGATGTTTACGAGGCTCTGCTCGAGAAGCGAAAGATCGCCTACACCACTGTGATGACGATGATGAAGATTCTCGAGGGCAAGGGCTATCTGAAGAAGAAACAGGCCGATCGCGCATATCTCTACCGGCCTGCGCAGCCCCGGCACAAAGTGCTTGGCGCGATGGTGCGGGAGTTCGTGAATCGCGTTTTCAACGGGTCCGCGGAACCGCTGCTGGTGCATCTGGTGGAAGAGCACAATCTGACGCGCGAGGATCTGGAAGAAATTGCCCGGCTTCGAAGCCAAACGGAAACGCAGCGAGGGCAGAAATGAGCGCGGAACTCGTCTGGGGCGATCTGCTCGTGTGGTCAGCGCAGATCGCTGTCATTACTGTCGTTGCCGCGGCATTGCTTGCGATTCTTCGCCTGCGCGAGCCGGCGGTGCGGCTTCTCTTTTGGCACGTCACGATCGCGGCGTGTCTGCTGCTGCCGCTGATTCGGCCGTGGAGGACAGAAACGGGCGCGGCCGCCGTCACAATGACAACCTCCGCCATTGCCATAGTGGCGCGCGCGCCTGCCCACCGCTGGACACTGCCGCCGCTGGCGGTAATCATGCTCGGCCTCATCGCGGCGGGTGCAGCGCTCCGAATCGCCGGAATACTGCTTGGTCTGGCGAAACTGCGCGGCTACCGTCTCAATTCGACGCCGTATGAATCTGGTGGATCGTGGGGGGCTCATGCGGATATCCGGATTTCCGCAAGCATCAACAGTCCGGTCACCTTTGGCTATGGCAATCCGGTTGTACTGCTGCCGCCGGGCTTCGGCAATCTCGCGCCGGAGATGCGCGAAGCGATTCTGTGCCATGAGATTCTGCACGTCTGGCGGCGGGACTGGCTGTGGACGCTCGCCGAGGAGTTCGTACGCGCAGTGTTCTGGTTCCACCCCTGCGTCTGGTGGACGCTCGGCGAAGCTCAGCTCGCCCGCGAGCAGGCGGTCGATCGCCTGGTGATCGAGGTGACCGGCGCGCGCGAAGGGTATGTGGACGCACTGCTGGCCGTCGCGGGCGCCGCCGCAAGACTGGATCTCGCGCCTGCGCCATTGTTTCTCAGGCGCAGGCATCTGAAGCAACGTGTGGTTTCGATTCTGAAGGAGGTTCGCATGTCGAAGACGAGGCTGGTCTCTACCTTCGCGGCAGGCGCCGCGCTGCTGGCCGGAGCTTGCTGGATGGTGACCGGGGCGCTGCCGCTCAAGGCCGCTCCACAGGATGTGGCCGATGCGCCCGGCGTGATCGTTCAGACGGGCTCGGTCCCGCTGATGCATCGCTCTCCGGTTGTGTATCCGCAGGAGGGGATCGCAAAGGGAGTGCAGGGCAACGTGGTGGTTCAGGCCAGGCTGGGCGCTGACGGAAGCGTGGTGGATGCCTCGGTCCTCAGCGGTCCCGACGAACTCCGCAAAGCCGCGCTCGAATCGGTTCTGAACTGGCACTTTGACCGTTCGGCCGCTGGTACGACGCAGCAGGTGTCGATCGATTTCGCTCTGCCTCAGCCGCAGGGCTCCACGACGCCGGCTACAGTTCGACCTGTGGGGCCGGCGCGCGCAATGGCGGTGCTTTCGGCTCTGCCTCCCGGGGAATCATCCGTGATTCAGGGGATCGAGGTTTCCGGCCTCTCTGAAAACGCGAGATCGCAATTGCTGGCCCAGATGCCCGTGCACGAAGGCGACAGCATGACCATGGCGGACGCGGCGAAGATCACCTCCGCTGTGAGGGCGTTCGATTCTCATCTGATGGTCCAGTTCAACAGCACGCCGGCGGGAATGAATATCCGGGTGCAGCCGCAGATGCCACCGGTACTGATGACAAACGGGGCGATGACACTTGCGATTCCACGGCGCGAACTTGGTGCGGTTTCGCTTTCCGCCGCGCCGAATGCGATCCACGTGGGCGGGCAGGTGCAGCAGGCAAATCTGATCTCGCAGGTCAGGCCCGTTTATCCACCCGAGGCGAAAGCCGCCCGCGTCCAGGGAGCCGTTCAATTCGAAGCCACCATCGGACCGGATGGGCGCGTCGAGAATCTGGTTGCACTCTCTGGCCCGCCGCTGCTCGTGAGCGCCGCTCTCGAATCCGCGAAGCAATGGGTCTACAAGCCGACGCTGCTGAACGGCAATCCGGTCCGCGTGATTACGACCATTACGATCAATTTCACCCTCGCGCAATAGAATGCGTCAATGCGCCATGGAAAGACCTGGAACCAGAGAATTTGCCGGGCAGTTCTGATCGGAGCTTCATGGCTAAGCGCCAGCCTGGTCCCACTGGGGGCGTCAGGATTCAATGACGCTCCGGGAGTAACGGTCCGCCCACTGGAGGTGGCGCTCGTTCATCGTCCTCCAGTGAACTATCCGCAGGAGGCGATTGCGAACGGGGTGGTGGGCACCCTGGTGGTGAAGGCAAAGCTTGGGCCCGATGGCGCCGTGATCGATGCGGCCGTCGAAAGCGGACCGGAACCATTGCGCCAGGCGGCGCTCGCGTCTGTCCTCTACTGGCACTTCGACCGTTCGGCGGCGAACACCACACAGCGGGTGACGATCGACTTCACCCTGCCCGATGGCAATGCGCGCCCGAGTCAGGCTTCTGCTACGCCGCCATCTGGCCTGTCGGCGTCCGGTGAGCCAAAAACAGTCGCCTCAATCGGCTTTGCCGGACTTTCGGACGAGGCCGAAGCACGGCTGAAAGCCGAGTTGCCCATTCACGAAGGAGACGCGATGGGACCCGCGGAGATGGGCAAGCTGGTTTCAGCCGTTCACGCCTTCGATCCTCATCTGATCGTCTGGGTGGCCGACTCGCAATCGGGTCTGAACCTGGTCGTGCGGCCGCAATCGAAAGTTCCCGTTCGCGCTAGGGGCCCGGTCAAGCAACTCAGACTTCTCCATCAGGTAGCGCCGGTGTATCCGCGCGAGGCCAGGAAGGCGCGGATTGAGGGCACGGTTCGGCTGTCGGCCAGAATCGGTAAAGACGGGCATATTGCCGCTCTCCGCGTGATTTCGGGTCCGCCGGAACTCGCAAACGCGGCCATTGATGCAGCGCGGCAGTGGGTTTACGAGCCGGCGGTTCTGAATGGACAACCTGCGGATGTGATGACGACGTTTGAAATCACTTTCCGGCTTCCGCGCTGAGCGTGGTCCGCTGGTTCAGCGCGCCGCCGGGCGCTTCGAGCGGCAGCTCATAGCGATATCAAGGCCAGGTGCGATTCCGGATCGTATTTCTTCCGCAACGGTTCCGGTGATTCGCTCAGGATGATTTCGAGCGTCGGCCGCACCACTCCTTCAAGCAAATGACCGCCGCATGTGGTTCCGTCGCGTCTGCCTGTCACCGCGTGGGCATGCACCTTCGGCAGGCCTTTGTCGATCGCGATATCCCCGATCAGTGAAAGAACTTCCACCTGTTCCTCGATGCGGATCTTCGAATATTCCTTCTTTTCCCAGTCGAAGTAGCCGAGGGTGGCGCGAACGAATGCGCCGATGGCGGTGAAGTGGCTGCCGTGCAGTTTATTCTCTGTGGCGAACCGCTCGATCTCGGAGATCGCTTCGTCGCCCGTGGACAGAATCAGCGCCCAGGTCTTTTCCGGACCATCAATCAGAAGTCGGGATTTCATCGTATGAACGATGTGCAGCACGTTACCTTCCGATGGCCCGGCGCGCACGCTCGCCCGCTATTTGTGTTTGTAGAGCCGAATGTAATCGACATCGAAACTGGCAGGGAACGGCGTGGTCTCATCCACGCGCCCCGCGCCTGACCCGCCCACCGCGAGCCGCAGCGCCAGATACATGGGCTGGTGCGGGATGCCCTCGACGGACCGGAATCGTTCCCTGCCATCGATGAACCACGCGATCTTCTGGGCATCCCATTCAATCGCGAATTCATGGAATCCATCGGAGGTCTTCCCGATCGCGTATGAACCGTCATAAGAGCGTTCCGTCATCGGATCGCCCCAGCGGTTGGCGAAATGGGCCAACGAAGCATCGGCGCCCCGAATGTCTACGAGAGTGATGGCGGGGAGTTCGCCGTTTGGCACAGGCAACAGCGAAAAACTCGACTCGAATCCCGAGCCCTCCGCGGCTCGGCACCGGATCACAAAACGGCCGTAAGTCTGCGCGAACAGGCCGACTGTCGTCATGGTCCCCGAGGTGAAAATCCGCAGGTGCCCGTCGTAAGTGGCCTTTTCCCGCCGAGCGATCAGATGCGCCGAGCCCCCGCCGAACTGCACGTTTGCCGGCATATAGGCCTGCAGTTCGCGGTTGCGCTCTTCGCCGGAGGGATCGTGCGGCGTCCAGTGCAGGAAATCGATATCCGAACCGTTGAATTCGTCTCTGAAGGTGAGAATCCAGTCCGGATCCGTGGCGGCGCGCGAAGCGGGGGCGAGCGCCGCGAGCAGAACGATGCCGATGCGTCTGCGGTTTATGCGCAAGAACCTGCGATGCGCGCCACGCCGTCTGCGTTGCACCGGTGGCCGATGTACTCTTTCCCGCACTGAGATACCCTGAGGACAGACATGCGGATTCTGGTGGTCGAAGACGAGAAGCGGATCGCCGATTTTCTGGGGCGCGGACTGCAGGGCGCTGGTTACGCCGTGGATATTGCGCCCGACGGAGCGTCTGCGATTCAGTTTACCCACGATACGGATTACGATCTGGTGATTCTCGATCTGATGCTGCCGGACATGGACGGCCTGAAAGTGCTCGAACGAATTCGCAGCCGCCGCGCCGGACCGCCGGTACTGATCCTGAGCGCGCGCGGCCAGGTGGATGATCGCGTGAAAGGACTCGAAACCGGCGCGGACGATTACCTCACGAAGCCGTTCGCGTTCGTGGAACTTCTGGCCCGCGTCCGGGCTCTGCTGCGCCGCGGCCAGCCGGCGCCCGAAAAGCTGCAGGTGGCCGATCTGGCTCTCGACTGCACCCGGCGCAAGGTGATGCGCGGAAACGAGGCGATCGAGCTTGCGCCAAAGGAATTCGGCATTCTCGAATACATGATGCGGAACAAGGGACGCCCGCTCAGCAGGACCATGATCGTGGAGCACGTCTGGGACATGGATTATGACGGACTGACCAACATTGTGGACGTTTACATCCGCCACCTGCGCAGCAAGATCGACGACAGATTTCCCCAGAAACTTATCCACACGGTTCGCGGCATCGGCTACATGATCGAAGCGCCGGAGAAGTCCGCCTTTCGCACCGGGCTGGACAGCGCGCCGGTGGAAAAGCCGGTGTAACCCAGGCAGGTTCGTCGTGCCGGAACGAAGACGTTTTTCCCACGGGCTGCGCTTCACGCTGACGGCGGTTTATACCGTCGTGTTCACCATATTGCTGATCGGCGTCAGTCTGCTGTTCCGGCAGACTCTGGCGGCCAGTCTCGATCGGCAGGCGCATGAGGATCTCAATCAGAACTGGGCCATTCTCAAGGCCATGCTGCGGATTGACTTGGACAACGGCCAGCCCGATCTGAACTGGTATTACGACCGGAACGACGCCGAAGAGAACAGCGCCGGCGCCCGCGTTCGCAGCGTTCTCGAGATCGCGAACCAGAACGGCGATACGCACGGCCTTGAAACCTCGCCGGAATATCAGGCGCTCGGCGTCGATCCTCCCCAGGAGATTCGCGCGGAGTTGAACAGCCCGCAGCCGGTCTGGCGCACGAAGCACGATCCGAAGGGCGTGCCTTATCTGATTCGGTCAAGCTATGTTTACGACGAGCGCGGGACGGAAAAATACTACGTCGCCATCGGGTTGTCGCTCGCCGAGTCACAGAAGCTTCTGAACCTGTTCACCTGGATGACGATCGGTCTGACGCCGCTCGTCATCATCATCGGCGGACTGACCGGCTGGTTCGTCACCGGACGCGCGCTCACGCCTGTGCTGGAGATCGCCAGCACCGCCGAGCGCATCGGCGGATCGAACCTGAGCCTTCGCATCCCGCTGCGAGGCACCAATGACGAGCTCGATTATCTGACCGAGACATTCAACCAGATGATCGAGCGCCTCGAGGTGACGTTCAATCAGATACGGCAGTTCTCGACCGATGTTTCGCATGAGTTGCGGACGCCGATCACGGTCGTCCGTGGACAACTCGAAGTCGCTTTGTTTACAGCGCAGACGGCGGAGCAGTACCGGGACGCAATCGTGAACTCGCTGGCGGATATCGAACGCCTGTCGCAGATCGTGCGGGCGCTCCTGCTGCTGTCGCAATCGGAATCGGGCCAGGTGGTCCTGCAGAAGCAGCGGCTCGACCTGGTGCAGGTGGCCCGCGAAATCACCGAACAGTTCGAGATTCCGGCTGAAGGGGCTGGAGTGCGGCTTACATTCCATTCCTCCGTGGCGCATTGCGAGGGCGATTTCGACCGGGTGCAGATCGATCGTATGCTCTCGAACCTGCTGTCGAACGCCATCAAATTCACCCCGGAGGGCGGCGAGGTGTCAGTGACCGTCGCCCGTGCGGGCGCATCCTCCGGGGAGGAAGGCGAGGCCGAGATTCGAGTCTCCGATACGGGCCACGGCATCCCGCCAGAGCATTTGCCCCATATCTTCGATCGCTTCTATCGTGTTCGGGGCAAGGATGAGCAGGCGAGTCCGGAAAAAGGTCTGGGTCTGGGGCTCAGCTTCGTCGCCTGGATCGTACGGGCGCACGGCGGATCAGTCGATGTGGAAAGCACGCCGGGCAAGGGAACCACCTTCCGCGTGCGACTGCCGCTCAGCAGCCTTGCGCCAGAGCCGCCGCCGGCTGAAGCGGCTGGAACAGAAGTAATGAAAGCAGTTTAATCGTAATGCGACGTACGAGTTCTATATTTTGACACTATTCTTAAGACAGTGATCCGGCTGCTTTGCGGGGTGTTGATGGCGATCGGGCTTCTTGCGGGTGGTCCCGTGCCGCAATCTCCAACGCCGCCGCCGCGCAAATCCGCTCCCACCGCGACCTATTTTTCAGGCCTCGTCGTCGGCATCAGGCCGGATTCGATTACCGTAGTTCGCAAACTTCCGGCTAAAGACCCGGTGAGCCGGACATTTACGATGGATGCGAGTACCACTGTCGAGGGGCGCATCCGGGAAAAGGGTCGGGTCACGGTCCGCTACAGTGCCCAGCCGGACGGCACGTTCCGCGCTGTGCACATTATTGTTCGCTGACTCCTCACCAGCCAACGCTGGCGCAGATGAACCGGATCAGTCTCCGGGAACTCGCGATGGCGCCGGTTCCGGCGTAAACCACAGGCGGACCGTGCTCCAGTTGGTGCGCGTCCACGACAGCCCGAGCATCAGAAGGATCACCACGATGGCCGCAAAAACCGTCTGCCCCACCGTAAGGCTCTCCTTCAGGAAACTGAACCAGCGGCCATATACCAGTTCGATGTGAACCCAATAGACCAGCAGGCTGGTGATCCCGAACTGCCGTACCCAACTCCACTGGGACGGCGTGGTTTGCAGGTTCCAGATGTAGGCGAAAGCGATCACCATCATCACCACGCCGAGCTTGATCAGAATCAGCGCCGGGCTGTTCAGCCAGAAATCGGAGTTGGAATAGATCGAAAGTGGGCTGTTGGAAAGCGTCCAGGCGCAAAAAGCAACCGCCAGGCCGCCCCAGGCGAACCAGTGCATCGCGTTCGGCACCTGGTCCGTTTTGAGCAGCCGGAGAATGCTGCCCGCGCTCATCCCGAACGCCACGAAAGCGGCCCAGGGGAAGAAACTGAACCAGTTGTGATCCGGAACCACGTAGTTGCGCACCACCGAAGGCGCCCAACTCCAATCCATGCCGGAGACCAGCGGCGATACGCCCGCTACCGCAAGGCCGAGCACCGCGCAGAGGCGAATCCGCTCCACCGTGCGGAATACGGCCATCACCGAAAACACAAGCAAAGCCAGCCCCATGCAGTTCAGAATGTCCACGCGTAGCAGATCCGTCCACGGACTCTTGCCCAACGAAAACAGCCAGAGCTGAAGTCGGAAAGCGAAGGCCGCGGCGAAAAGGTAGCCGGACCGGCGCAGGGCCGCAAACCATCTGCCCAGAGGCGCCACGCCCTTGCGTTCCTGGCTGTCCATCAGAAACGCAAACGTGACGCCCAGCAGGAACAGGAACACCGCCGGCGGCATCCCGCCCGCGAACTGTGACATCATGTATGGCCCGCCACCCCGCAGAT
>DAIDJK010000107.1 GCA_027450225.1 Bryobacterales bacterium
TGCTTCGTACTCACGCTGTTGATGAGGCCGAGCGGGATGCGGGTACCTGTCTGAACCGTGTAGCTCCGGGGCGACGCGGTCTGCGCGGCGACGGGCATGGCGGCCTGCGTGGCCTGTTGGGTCTGGCCGAATATGGCCGATGCCGAAAAAAGAATACTGACGCCAAGGCGCAGGTGCATAGAACCTCTCTCTAATTGTAGGTGAACGCAGCCGAAGACGGTAAAGTTGCGGCATTCCTGCGCGAGCCGGTGCGGATGGAACAGATGCCCTGTCCTGGGGCGCGATTATTCAGGATGCATGCGAGGCCGGATGGCGAGCCAGCCCGCTGCGGCCGCAACCAGAGCGCACAGGGCCACGAACCAGTCGCCGAAGCGGACGTAGGGCGTGAGACCGTCGCGATAGCGGAACTGGAGGCGGCCCGCGACTTCGCGATAATCCTCGAATTTGCGCAGCAGCCGTCCGGCGGGGTCGATTACGGCGGTGATGCCGTCGTTGGTGGCGCGGACGATCCAGCGGGCATTTTCGGCGGCGCGCATGCGCACGATCAGCAGGTGCTGGTAGCGCGCGGCGCTCCTGCCGAACCAGCCGTCATTCGAAAGATTGAAGAGCGCCTCCGCGCCGGATGCGGTGAAGCGGCGGATATAGCCCGGAAACACGGATTCGTAACAGATGAACGCGCCGATGCGATGGCCATCGAGGCTGGAGACGACGACGTTGTGACCGGGGACGAAATCGCCCGCTTCCTTAGAGACTTTGCGGGTGAGAAGACCGAACGGCCATGGTACGAATTCGCCGAACGGGACGAGATTCACTTTGTCATACCGGCTGACGACGTTGCCCTCCGGGCCGACGAGCAGCGCGGAGTTCAGCGGTTCGCCCCCCGCAGCGCGGCCCACCACGCCGGAAAGAAAAGCGGCATGGGCCGACTTCGCGATGCAAGAAGCCATGGCGAGGAAGCCCGGATCATCGGCGTAGAACGGCGCGGGCGCTTCCGGCCAGACGACGACCTGCGCGGCGGTACCCTCCGCCACGTTGCCGAGAAGAAGCGGAGAGAGCGAAAGGGCGGTAAGCCGCTCTTCGGTGCGCCGCAACAGATCCTGCGTCCATTCGGTTTCGTCATCGAGATCCGGCTGGACGACCACGGCGGGCGTGTTGCCGCGCGCGTATCGCGGGATATCCGGCAGCAGCCAGAGCAGCGGGACAAGCAGGAGCCAGGCGGTCTGCAGCGGCGGCCCCGTACGGAACAGGCGCCGCGTGACGATGAGCGCGAGCGCGGCCGCGATCATGGCGAACAGGAACGAGATCCCCCAGACGCCGGTTATGGGGGCGAGGCGAAGGGGCAGGGAAAGATCGCTCGCCGCGTTGCCCAGATTCAGCCATTCGAATCCGGTGAAGGAATGCGTCCATTCGAGAACGACCCACAGGGCCGCGACGCCGGGGACGGCGAGGGGCGTGCGCAGGATCGGCCCGGCGGCCGCCGCGAACGCGGCCATCTGGGCGGCTTTGGCCAGACAGAACAGCGCGAAAAGAAACCATGCCACGAAATCGCTGATGCCGGCATGATGCGCCAGCGTCCACTCGATCCAGTTGCAGATGCCGAACCAGTAGACGATGCCGGCCGCATAACCGAAGGCCGCGCGCCATTTCCAGTCGCGCTCACGAACGCAGGCAATCAGCATCGGCGTGAGCGCCACCGGAGCGAGCCACACGTAGTTGAAGCGCGGATACAGCAGAACCAGCAGCGCGGCCGAGACGAGGGACAGAATCCAGTTGAGGATCACGCGCGCGAGGCCTGGGCCTGTTCACTCACCAGATCGGCCATATAGGAACTGCGAACCAGGGGTCCGCTGAACACCATGCGAAAGCCGAGCGAGAGGCCGAATTCGCGCCAGCGCTCAAACGCTTCGGGCGAGACGTATTCGGCAACGGGCAGATTGCGGCGGGTGGGCTGCAGATACTGGCCGATGGTCGCGACATCCACATCCTGCTGGCGCAGATCCCGCAAAAGCTGATGGACTTCGGCTTCCGTCTCGCCAAGCCCCAGCATGAAACCGGATTTCGTGATCGTGCGCGGCGCATGGGAGCGCGCGAAACGGAGCACGTCGAGCGATTGCCGGTAATTCGCCTGCGGACGCACGCGCCGGTACAGGCGGGGAACGGTTTCCATGTTGTGGTTGAACACGTGCGGCCCGGCGTCGAGCACGCGCGCGATGGCTGCGGGGTCGCCTTTGAAGTCCGGCGTGAGAACTTCCACGCGGGCTTCGGGCAGCGCGGCGCGAAGCTCCCGGACTGTTGCCGCGAAGTGCGCGGAGCCGCCGTCGTCGAGATCGTCGCGATTCACGCTGGTGACGACCACGTAGCGCAGTTTCATTTCGCGAGCCATGCGGGCGACATTCGCGGGCTCATCGGGATCGAGGCGCATGTCATGAATCCGCGGATTGCCTTTGGGCACGGAGCAGAAGCCGCAGCCGCGCGTGCAGAGATTGCCGAGGATCATGAAGGTCGCCGCGCCGCGATGGAAGCACTCATGGATATTCGGGCATCGCGCCGACTCGCAGACGGTGTGGAGATGGAGCGCGCGCAGGCCGGATTTCAGTTTGTTCAGCGATTCGAAGTGCGTGGCCGGACGCCGCGCCCAGTCCGGCAGACGCGGGCGCGTGGACGGCGCGGGTTCGCGGGGCTCTATCTGAACGAAGGGTGAACTCAAATTCGATTATCGGGCGCCCCGAATGCGCGTCCGGAACTAATCCGATTCGTAACCGGAGGCGCTGCCGAAGCCGCCCTGGCTGGGATTGGTGACGTCACGAATGAAGCGACCGCGCTGGAGGCGCCCGGGACGCTTGCGGTGAACGGTGAGCCCTCTTGCAATGGCTTCAAAATGCCGCTCGATAACCTCTTCGGTGGTGATCGTTTCCGGATTCGGGTAATTCCGGCGCACGACATCGAAGACGGCCATCAGCTGCTCCCTGCTCGCATTGGCGAACTTGCCGGAAAGGATCTGATTCGCCGGCACGTCATGTTCCGCAGTCCAGTAGGCTTCGTTGTCGCTATCGCCGAAATCGGGCGCGAGAGTCTCGGTGGCGTCCGGGGTCATGAAAACGCGCAGCGTTTCCGGGGTCGCTGTTTTATCGCTCCTCAACTGTCGCTCGTAATAAAGGGCCGTTTCGCGATCTCCGCCGACAAAGACCCGGCCGACGTTTCCCTGCCTGCTGCCCGGATCGGCAGTGGCGGAGGCGCCTTCCTGCGAGCCGCCGTAATCGCGGCTCAAGCCGCCTTTCAGAATGCTCGCCACATTCTTGTCCTTGGTGGCGTGATAGTAACGCGCCTTTTCATACGCCGTCAGATGCTCACGCAATTGTTCGAGGCTGTAATTACCGTCCTGCGCGTAATCGTCACGCACGGGCGAAAGCGGGGAACGCGTACGAAGGGGCTCGACCGCGGAAACCGGCGGCGGCACATTCTGAGCAGGAGGAACGACGGCGACCGGCGCGGCGGCTCTCCCCGGTTTGAGTTTCTGCAGGAGCTTCCGGAGCCAGTTGGGGAACGGCTGAATGGCCGCTCCGCAGCGGGCCGGCGCAGGAATGGGCGCTCTTGGAACGACGGGATTCCGAAACTGCGCACCGGCGACCGGCGCGCGTTGCGCGACCGGTATGGGCGATCGAGTGATCGGGGGCGCCAGTGGCTTCACAGCGGCGGGGAGCGCGCGAACCGGCTGCGCAACGGCTGGAAGCGGCGGCGGCGGAATGCGCGGCGCGCCGGGAAACTGTCCCGGCCGAGGGACCACGACGTTCCGAACCGGCGGAGGCGGAATGTACGGTGCGGGGGCAATGCCGGGGGACTTTTGCAATTGCGCCGCGCTGCGTTGGACCTGGGATGGAACGTAGCGCTGCGGCGGACGCAGTTCCGGCCGCGGCGGGATGAAACGCGTCGGAGGCTTGCCGGCCATACGGATATACTACGCCGGAGACGGCGCGGCGCGCAGCGTTCTCTTCCGGATGTGAATGAGCGCGAACAGCACGATGAAGCCGCTCATCAATCCCGCCGTCGCGCCCACGCCCAGGATCGCGGGATTGCCCGTCAGGGCGTGGCGCGCGCGGAGAAATATCATCAGCGCCAGATTCACCGAAACGGGCACGATCGAAGTCAGCGTCGGCAGTTTCGGCCGGTCGAGCGCGAACAGGCAGCGGCTCATCAGGTCCATCAGCGTCCATCCGATCAGGCTGGGCGCGAAGCCCAGAAAGACGTCTGACACCAGCCGCGTGGATTCCGCGTTGAAACTGCCGCGCTGAAACAGGATCGCGATAATGGGCGTCCGCAGCAGGATCGAAACCGCGCAGGAGAGCACGGCCGCCCCCGCCATCAGGGCCACGCTGCGGTCGATGAGCCGGTATGCCCGCGCGCTTTCCCCGGCGCCGCGCAGCCGCGCGATCTCCGGAAGCAGGCTGTGCGCCACCGGCAGCACCAGATAAGCCACGCCCACGTTCAGGCAGCGCATGGCGTATTCGAGGGCCGCAGCCATGCCGGGTCCACCATGGGTGGCATAGGCGCGCGTCACCACAATGTTCAGGGAGATCAGCCCTGCGTAGAGCATGAACATGCCTGGCTTTGAGAGAATTTCGCGCAGTGGAATATCGGCCGGCGCCGCTTCGCGGGCGCGCAAATCCCGGCTCGCCACCCAGACCACGAGAAGGTTCACCGCCGCGCCCGCCGTATAGCCGATGCCGAATGCGAGAACCCCGAAGTCTTTCCACAGCGCGAGCGCGCTCACGATCGTCAGCGTATTCAGGATCGATTGATAGAGCACCGGGGCCATGAAGCGGCGCTCCGTGTAGAGAAGCGCCGAGAAGATTGCCGCGCCGCCGGCGAACGCCATGGCGGGCGCAAGACAGCGGATCAACTGCTCCGTCTCGCGATGCTGCGCCGGCGCAAGACCGGGACCGAGCACGGACGCAAGCGGCCCGGCGAAGATCGCCACCAGCGCGCTGGCGGCGGCCAGGATGGACGCGAATATCCGCCCGGCGCGAAC
>DAIDJK010000108.1 GCA_027450225.1 Bryobacterales bacterium
CTTAGTACGAGAGGACCGGGGTGGACGAACCTCTTGTGATCCAGTTGTTCCGCCAGGAGCACCGCTGGGTAGCGAAGTTCGGTCAGGATAAACGCTGAATGCATATAAGCGTGAAACCTTCCCCAAGATGAGATCTCCCAACGAAAGTTTGAAGAGCACTGGAAGACGACCAGTTTGATAGGACAGGTGTGTAAGCGCAGTAATGCGTTGAGCTGACTGTTACTAATCGCTCGTTCGGCTTGACCATAAAATTTACTTCCCACACGAAGTAATCCCTGATGTCTGAGACGCGCTCAGCGGACGGCCCAAGCCTTCCGCGTAATCAGGCGCTTCGCTTGTGATGAAAGTGGCCCGTCAAAAATATTCGAGCTGGCGGCTCGCGGAACGCGACGGCCAGTCCAAAAGTTCTGGGTGACCTTAGCGAGAGGGACCCACCCGTTCCCATCCCGAACACGGAAGTTAAGCCTCTCAGCCCCGATTGTACTGCACGCGCAAGTGTGTGGGAGAGCAGGAAGTCGCCCGGTTTATCAAGAGACCCGATCCCAAAAAGATCGGGTTTTTTGTTTTGGCCCGCCCTAATCTGCGGCGTCCGCTGCCGCCGCCCGCGCTTCCGCAGTCCGCAGCCTCGGCGACGTCCTGCCACATTCACATTCCTCGAAAACTACCTCTTCTCCTTCCGCCGGCTCCGCCTTCGAGCCCCGCTCGATGTGGAGTCCATCGTGCATCTCGCATTCCCTGGCCACGATCCGGCCGTTCTTCGAGCGCCGGAATTCGAATATCGGCACCCCGAATGCGCGCCACAGTCTGTCGCGATCGTGACCGGTAAGCCCGAGCTTGCCAGGCGCTGTTACCACTACAACGGCAGTTGAGGGAGATATGCCATGGCCGGGCGCCACAGCCAGCGGCAGGATCTGATCGATCGGCCCCACCAGAACGTCCGGATTCCACGTCCTGAGCGATCCGATTTCGCCAGTCCTGAATTCCTTCATCGTTCGGTTCCGGCGGAATCCCCCGCCGAGAACCGCGACGCGTTCCGGCGCATGGTACAGCGGAAGGCTCAAAATCGGGGCGCGGGGCCATCGCAAGGTTCGGAGAATCTGTGACCAAATTCCATGGCCGCTGCGTCCGGAGCGGGACAGCGTCCGCGCTCCCGGGAACCGGGCTGAAAGCACGTGAAAAACAGACTCGCCAGATAAAGTGCGCTGCAGCGCGCGCGATTCTCAGTCCCCGAGCAGCAAAGCGCGCAAATTCCCGCCGAATATTGACTGGACGGTCTCTTCCGGGGCGTTGATGCGGCTGAGCGATTCCCGCTGTTCGTCGAAGATGCGCTGCACCCAGCCGCGGGGGAACCACGATGAATCCGATCCGAACAGCAGGCGTTTCGGCCCGACGGATTCCAGCGCCATTTTGAAAACGGTATCCAGATCCGGAACGCCCGGCTGGTATCGAATCCATGAATTGGAGCTGGAGGTATCGAGGTAAACATTCGGGCACATCGACGCAACCATCAGAGCCTCGCGAAAAAAGCCTGCGCCGAAGTGCGGAATCACGAACGGCAGTTGCGGATAGTCGTGCGCCACGCCCTGCAGATCGACCGGATTCGAGTACCGCAGGTCGAATGGAGAAGCGATGCCGAGCTTGCGGCGGAATCCCATGGTCAGTGCGCCGCAGTGAACGTAAACGAGCGTGTTCGGATGAGAACTTGCGATGCCCAGCAGCGACCGGACATGGTGATCCTGCACGCTGTAGTGATGCATGGCGGGGAACAAAAAGAATCCGCTGGCGCGATGCTCCGATATTGCCGCGGAGAGCCGCATATCCGCGCCGGGCAGCATCGGATTCAACATATAGACGGTGCGGAAGCGATCGGGATGACGCTCGACCGCGACGCCTACCGAAGTTGCATCCCCGAGGGTGCTCGCGATGAGCATGGCGCGCGATACCCCGTTCCGATCCATCTCGCTCACCCACCGGTCCGCGAGGGCTTCCGGCGTTTCCGGCGCATGCCAGCCGAGCTGTCCCGCGGCGTCGTGGCTGGCGTGTTCCCCCTGCTCGAGTTGATCGTTCAGCGCGCGGAAGAACGCCGGCGAGAAGAAATGCACGTGCGCATCGAAAATATCCAGGCCGTTCCTTGCGGTCTCATTCATATCTGTTTCAGCATGGCGCCTGCCTCGGCAAGGCGCGCGTCCAGCTTTTTCAGCACTTCAATCACCTGGCCCGCCTGCTCTTTTGCCTGTTCCGTATTTCCGGCCTCAACGGCCTCCCGTATGCCGGGCAGCGTTTTCACGGCGTATCCGGTATACATACCGGGTGCGTAGATGCGGTGCCGGAACCAGGGTCTGCCGGGCAGACCTGGATCGAGCGTGAGGTCCCGTTCGCTCTCGAACAGGATGCGATTGATGGGATCGAGCTTCGCCGCCCCGGCCGAACCGAATTTCGCAGCTGCCGCGGCATAGTCCGCATCGAACGTCTTCGCTGTCTGTGCCAGATGTTCAACCGCCTCGCGAACCGCCGTCAGGTCCGGCTTCTGCTGCGCCGGAAGCTTCTGGATCTCGTCGATGTACCGGTTGACCGTCGCGGCAAGCCGCGTGAATTCGAACGGCAGCAGCGGAGCGTCGGAAAGACGCATCACCGCCGTCGCCATCACCTGCGCCAGCGTTCTGCCGTAGAGGAACGTCGTATCGGAGAAGTGGCTGTACCAGTAAAAGTCATCGTAGTTGGAGTGGTAAACGCCGCCGCCCCCCTCGTCGCTGAAACGCATGTCGAGCGTTGCGATTCCGAGGTGCTGCAGGAAAGGCGTATAGTCGGAACCTGAACCGAGGGGAGCAATCCGGAACTCGCCGGGCGCATTCTGTTCCGCGGGTCTGGTAGCTCCGGCCCGCGCCGGCCCGCGCGGATGCTCAAGCACCTCGGTCAGCAACGACCTTCCACTCACCGGATCGTTGATGTCGCGCGCGATCTGCTGCACGAAGTCCTCGAGCGAATGCGAGCCTCCCACCGCGAGCCGCCCCTTGCCGTTCGAATCGGAATTGATGTAAGTCACCAGCTTGCGATTCAGCTCATCGGCATGTTTCTCCATCCACTCCGTCGAACCGACCAGACCGAATTCCTCGCCATCCCAGAACGCGATCATCACCGTGCGCTTCGGCTTCCAGCCTTTTCGCGTCATGTCGGCCAGCGTGCGCGCGGCCTCCATCACGGGCGCCGCGCCGGAGAGCGGATCGCTTGCCCCATGCACCCAGGCGTCGTGATGATTACCCAACAGAATCCATTCATCCGGATTCTCGCTGCCCCGGATGCGCGCGATCACGTCATAGAGCGGATGCGTGCCGTTGTCCATCACCACTTTCAAATGCGCCTTTGCGCCGCCGGGGCCGAGGTGATAGGTGATGGGCAGCGCGCCGCGCCAGCTTTCCGGCGCCACGGGTCCATCCAGATGCGCCAGCAGCGGCTGCGCGTCCCCATACGAGATCGGCAGGACGGGGATCTTCATCAGTGTCTTCGCTTCGGCCAGCGCCAGCCGGCGTGAGCCTGGTTCCGATGCCCAGCCCGGCGAGAGCGGATCGCCCGGATAGAGGACCATGTCCATCACGCTGCCGCGTTGCACGCCCTCGCGCGGACGCCACGGTCCTTTCGGGAACACGTCGCCCTGGAAGTAGCCGTCGTCGCGCGGGTCGGAATAAATGATGCAGCCCACCGCTCCGTGCTCCTGCGCCACCTTCGGCTTGATCCCGCGCCAGCTGCCGCCATAGCGCGCGATCACGATCTTGCCCTTTACATCGATCCCGTGTTTCGCCAGTTCCTCATAGTCCGCGGGCACGCCGTAGTTCACGTAAACCAGCGGCGCGGTAACATCTCCATCGCCCGAATAGGCGTTGTAAGTCGGAACCATCCCCGGATCGGTTGAGTTCCTGTCGCCGGGCACGGGCGGCTCCTCGAGCTTCGCCGTAAAATGCTCGGGTTCCACCATCTCGAGACTGCGCGCGCGCGGCGTGGGCAGCAGCGCTTCGAATTGTTCGATGTGCGCGTCGAGTCCATACTCTTTCAGCTGCGCCAGCAGATACTCAGCCGTCTGCTTCGATGCCGGAGTTCCCGCAAGATGCGCCCTGTTCGAGAGCTTTTCGATGAAATTCCGAACCCGTCCGGCATCCGGAACCGCGCGCGCTTCCTGCTCCCATTTCACTTCGGCGGTCTGCGATGCCGGGTCGAAGCCGCGAATGGACTCGTTCGGCGCGGGATGAAGTTCGAGCGCGGCCGCGAGCAGCAGCGCGGGAAGAACCCTCGGATGTCTCATTTACCCTTCAGTGTAGACTCCGCTTATGGCGTCCACCGCTTCTCACATCCAGGATTCCCTGCGCGTGTTTCGGCAGTACAAGCAGCTCGCCGAACGCGCCATGGCGCAGGTCGAAGACCACCAGCTCGGCATCGCGCCCGATCCCGAGTCGAACTCGATCGCCACCATCGTGAAGCACATGGCGGGCAATATGCGTTCGCGGTGGACCGATTTCCTTACCACCGACGGAGAGAAGCCGGATCGCCATCGCGACGCCGAATTCCTCGCCCCGCCCGCCGGCCGCGCCGAACTGATTCAAACGTGGGAAGCGGGCTGGGCGTGCCTCTTTCAGGCGCTCGAAGCGCTCTCCGATGCGGATCTCACGCGCACCGTCGCCATCCGCGGCGAGCCGCATTCTGTGCTGCAGGCCATCAACCGGCAGATCGCCCATCAGGCTTACCACTCGGGCCAGATCGTGTTTCTCGCAAAGCATCTTGCGAGCGACCGATGGACCGCCCTCACAATTCCGCGTGGCAAGTCCGAAGAGTTCAACGCGCGAATGCCGGCTTCGGGAGCCGGATCCGAAGGCGGCCGGTAGCTTAGCGGGCGCTCTTCGGCAACTCGATCTTCACCCGCGCGCCCAGGTTGTCCCAGCGCAACACCCACTGGTTCTTCTTCGCTTTGCCGGAGGGCTTCGGAAAATACAGATAGCCTGCCACCGCATTGTGAACAACGCCGTCAGGCAGCGCTTTCGACCACAGCTCCTGTTCCATCTGATTGCGATTCGCCGTACTGCCCGAAGACGCGGGGTAAGGCGCAGAGGGATCGCAGATCATTCCACCGCACGCCATCGGCGGAGGCGCGCCCACGCCCACTCCGGTGCTCACGCCCGTAATCGTGTCGCTGTTTCTGCGGCCCGTTGCCGGATCGGTCCAGGTCCCGTGGCCAATGGTCGCGCCCGCGCTCGGGTAAATGTCCCCGGGAAGCCGCTGGGAGTGCTGGGGCGGATTCTGCCTGCGCTCGATGGTCGAGGCTATGGCTTCATCATCCACCGGCCGCGCCGCCATCTGATCGGGATCGGTTTCGAGCGTGAAGTCATCCGGCCGCAGGTCAACATCCTTGCCCGGAGCAGGGAAGATGCCGACTTCAACAACCATGTATCCCGCGGCGTTCAAATCCACGCCCAGAATCTTTTTGGATTCGGCAGCCGGAATCAGGGCCGCGCCAATCGTCGCAATCGGCATGGCCCCGCGCGCCGGATAATCCTCCACTGCGCCGCGGGCCCGAATTCCCGGCGAACCGCTGGCGAGCAGCATCACCGTCGTTACGAAGAGTACAAGGGCAGTTTTCACGGCTGTCGTTCTAGCCCTACGTAATTCTACGTCGATTCGTTTCGCCCGGCGTGCTAAGATCGCGCGTTCGTGAACCGAATATCCAACTCAGCCGTGCTGCTGATCCATTCGCCGGATCGTATCGGCATCGTCGCCGCCGTCTCCCGGTTCCTGGCCGGGCATCGCGCCAATATCCTCCATGCGGACCAGCATCAGGACCATGCCCGCGGGCTTTTCTTCATGCGCGTCGAATGGGATCTCGACCGCTTCGATATGGATGAACCCGCATTCCGTGAGCGCTTTGCGCCGCTGGCGGAAGATTTTCAAATGCAATGGCGGGTGGCCTGGTCCATGGTCCCGCCGCGCGTCGCCATCTTCGTTTCCAGGTACCAGCACTGCCTGCTCGATCTGCTGTATCGCTATCGCATCGGTGAGCTTCCCTGCGCCATCGCCTGCGTCGTCAGCAATCATCCGGACGCCGCCGCTCTCGCCAGCTTCTATGGCGTCCCGTTTCACCAGACTCCGGTTTCTGCTTCGAAACCCGAGACCGAAGCGCGGCAAATCGCGATTCTGCGCGACGCCGGCGTTGATCTCGTGGTGCTCGCGCGCTACATGCAGGTCCTTTCCCCGGACTTCGTCGCGGCGTACGCGGGGCGGATCATCAACGTCCACCATTCCTTCCTTCCCGCCTTTACCGGCGCGCGTCCCTATCATGCCGCCCACGATCGTGGCGTGAAGCTGATCGGCGCCACCAGCCACTACGTCACAGAGGAACTCGAC
>DAIDJK010000109.1 GCA_027450225.1 Bryobacterales bacterium
TTACTGCGCCGCCGCTCGGCATAATCGCGTTCCAGCCCGGAGAGCGCGCCTGATGAAGAAACCGGGAAGCGCGTCCGATCCCCTCTGGTACAAGGACGCGATCATCTACGAGCTGCACGTAAAAGCATTCAACGACAGCAACGCCGATGGCATAGGAGACTTTCAGGGCCTTCTGCAGAAGCTGGATTATCTCCAGGACCTGGGCGTCACCTGCATCTGGCTGCTTCCTTTTTTTCCGTCGCCGCTGCGCGATGACGGTTACGACATAGCCGACTACCTGAATGTAAACCCGAACTACGGCACGATGGAGGATTTCAAAGCCTTTCTCGACGCCGCGCATGAGCGGGAACTGCAGGTGATGATCGAACTGGTCATCAACCACACTTCGGACCAGCATCCGTGGTTTCAGGCCGCCCGCAATGCTCCGCCGGGATCGCCCGAGCGCGATTTCTACGTCTGGAGCGATACGGATCAGAAGTACAAAGATGCTCGCATCATATTTACCGATACCGAGAAGTCCAACTGGACGTGGGACCCGGTGGCGAAGGCCTATTACTGGCATCGGTTCTTTTCGCATCAGCCGGATTTGAATTTCGAGAATCCGCGCGTGGTGGAAGAAGTGCTGAAGGCGATGCGCTTTTGGCTGGACATGGGCGTGGACGGACTCAGGCTCGACGCCATTCCCTATCTGGTGGAGCGGGATGGCACCAACTGCGAGAATCTGCCGGAGACGCACGTCATCATCAAGCAGATTCGCGCCGCGATCGACGCCGAGTACGCCGATCGCATGATGCTGGCGGAAGCGAATCAATGGCCGAGCGATGTGCGCCCCTATTTCGGCGACGGCGATGAGTGCCACATGGCGTTCCATTTTCCGGTGATGCCGCGCATCTATATGGCGTTGCGCCAGGAAGACCGGCTGCCGATCACGGACATCATGGCGCAGACGCCGGAGATTCCGGAGACCTGCCAGTGGGGCATGTTTCTGCGCAACCATGACGAGCTGACGCTCGAGATGGTGACCAGCGACGAGCGGGATTACATGTACGCGGCCTACAGCGCCGACCCGCGCACGCGGATCAACCTGGGCATCCGCCGGCGTCTGGCCCCGCTGATGGACAACAACCGGCGGCGCATCGAACTGCTGAACAGTCTGTTGTTTTCGCTTCCCGGCACGCCTATCATCTACTACGGCGACGAAATCGGGATGGGCGATAACGTCTACCTCGGCGACCGTAATGGCGTGCGGACGCCGATGCAGTGGAACGCGGACCGCAACGCCGGATTTTCGCGCGCGAACCCTCAGATGCTCTACAGCCCGGTGATCATGGACCCGGTGTGGGGCTTTCAGGCCGTGAATGTGGAGGCCGAACAGAACGACCCCTCCTCGCTGCTGAACTGGATGCGCAACATGATCGCGCTGCGGAAGCTGTTCCGCGTATTCGGCCGCGGCACGCTGCGATTTCTGAATCCGGCGAACCGGAAAGTGCTCGCCTACCTGCGGCAATATGATGGCGAGCAGGTGCTGTGCGTATGCAACCTTTCGCGGTTTGCGCAGCCGGTGGATCTCGATCTGGGCGAACTGGCAGGGATGACGCCGGTGGAAATGCTTGGGTATGTGGAGTTTCCCGCGGTCACCCGGCAGCCTTATCGATTGACGCTCGGGGCATACGGTTTTTTGTGGCTGGAGCTGCACGGCGAGCCGGAGCCGGCGCAAGCGCCTGTGTCCAGCCAGGAGAAGGCGATGCAGGCGCCGGGCGGCTGGGACGACGTGTTCCGGGGCGCCGCCCTGGAGCGGCTGGAGACGGCGATTCTGCCGGAATGGCTGCCGGCGCAGCGCTGGTTCGGTTCGAAATCGAAGAAGATCACGCGAACGCGCATTGCGGATCGCGCCGAGCTGGAAGGCTGCGCGATCACGCTGGTGGAAGTCAGCTATGAAGATGGCGGAGCGGAAAAGTATTTCGTGCCGCTCGCCATGGCGCGGGAAGGGATGCGGGGCGTGCTGGCGCCGGTGAAGATGAAATCGGGCGAGGCCGTTTTGTTCGATGCTTTCTACGACGATCGCTTCTGCCGCGGACTTCTCAGGCTGATTGCGGATTCGGCGCAGGCGCGGGGAACGGAGGGCGCCATCGAAGGCTGCGCAGGCAGGCTTCTGCCGCAGCTTCGGGGATCATCCGATGAGGAACTCGCAATCCGCCGCGGATCGGCCGAGCAAAGCAACTCCTCCGTGATCTTCGGCGACAAACTGATCCTGAAGCTTTTTCGAAAACAGCACGCCGGGCCGAACCCGGACATCGAGATCGGCCGTTTCCTTACGGAACGCTCGGAATTCACCGCAATCCCGCCGTTTGCCGGCAGCGCGGAGTATCGGCCCGCGCAGGGCGAGGCGTCATCGCTCGCCATCCTCCAGGGACTGGTGCACAACGAAGGCGACGGATGGGACTGGACGCTCGAAGAGCTGAATCGATATTTCGAGAACAGTGTGCATGCCGAGTATCCGCGAGGCGAGGACGGGAGCGCCAATCTGATGGATGGCTGCGGGCAACCGGTGTCGGACGCGGTGCGGGATCATGTGGGAGCGTACCTTGAAGCCGCCGCCACGCTGGGGCGCCGCACGGCTGAGATGCATCGGGCGCTTGCGAATTCACAGAGCGATCCGGCATTCGATCCGGAGCCGCTCTCTTCGGCTGAAGCCCAGGCGTCATCGGCGGTTATGCGGGAGCAGGCCTCGCGGCGATTCGAAATGCTGAAAGAAAATCTGTCACGGCTGCCGGATGAAGCTGTCGAAGCCGCCGGTGTGGCGCTCGGGCGCCGCAGGCAGATTCTGGAGCGTATCAGCCTGCCTGCGCGCGGCGGCGATTATGGGGAGCGAATGCGAATCCACGGCGATTTTCATCTGGGGCAGGTCTTGAGAGCGCGTGGGGATTTCGTGATCCTCGATTTCGAGGGCGAGCCCGGGCGGTCGCTCGCGGAGCGCCGTGCTAAGGCGTCGCCGCTCAAAGACGTGGCCGGCATGTTGCGCTCGTTCAGCTATGCGGCGAATTCGGCGTTGATGGCATACGCGGCGCGGCATCCGGAAGATTTCGAATCGCTCGATCCGTGGTCTCGGCTGTGGGAGTGGGCCGCAGCCGCGGAGTTTCTTTGCGCTTACCGGGCCGCGGCCGAAGGCGCTCCGTTTCTTCCCGCCGATGCCGGCGATTTCCGGCGCCTGCTCGAAACGTTTCTGCTCGACAAGGCGCTGTATGAACTGGAATACGAACTGAACAACCGGCCGGCGTGGGTCAGGATACCCCTGGCCGGCATTCTTGCAATCACGTCGTGAACGCCATGGCGGACACTTTTGCAGCAGCATCGGAAGACGCGGTTCGGACGGATCGCGAGGGCGGCGCTGCCCACGGCGCTTCGGCCGATCTCGTGGTCGGGCTCGCCCTGCCGGCGAAGGATCAGGATGCGATCGCGAATGCGGTCGAGAGTACGCGGGCCGCGCTGAGTGATTTCGCCGCCGGACTGCGAGCCGTGGTGGTGCATGCCGGCGCCACGTCAGCCGAGCCAGCCAATCCGGCCGATCCGGTGCAGATTGTGCCGATGCCCGCGCCGCCGGGCGTTTCCGCCGAGGCCGCAACGTCCCTGCAGGGCTACGCGGATGGCTTTCGCGCCATCGTCAACGTGGCGAAAACGCTGCAGGCCCGCGCCTGCGCGATCATCGGCTCGGACGCCACTTCCATCGATCGCAACTGGATCGCGCATCTTGCCGGACCCGTGCTGGAAGGCGGTTTCGACCTGGTCTCGCCCTGTTATGCGCGGCACCGGTTCGAAGGTCTGATCAATCGCGGGATCATCTATCCTCTGGTGCGCGCTCTTTATGGGCGCCGCGTGCGCAATCCGTTCGGGCCCGATTTCTGTCTTTCAGCCCGGCTGTTCGAGCGCGTGCCCGCAGCAACCGGACAGCCCGCGCGTGTTCATCCCGTGGCCTCGCTTGTGCCGGAAGCGATTGTCACCGGAATGCGGATCTGCCAGTCGCATCTGGGCGTGCGGCATTATCCATCGCCGGACGATGCGGGATTAAGCGTGCTACTCACGCAGATTCTGGCGCCGCTGTTCAGCGAAATCGAGCGCCGCGCGGCGTTCCTGCAGCGAGTGCGCGGATCGCAGCCCGTCGAGGAATTCGGAGCCCCCGCCTATCTTCCGGAGCAACCGACGGGCACGGACGTGAGCCGGCTTATCGAATCCTTCCAGATCGGAACGCGGAATCTGCAGGAAATATGGAGCGTGGTTCTGCCGCCTTCCACCATTGTGGAGTTGCGCCACCTGGCGCGCGCGCCGGCCACCAATTTTCAGATGCAGGATGAGCTTTGGGCGCGCATCGTTTACGATTTCGCGCTGGCGTATCGCGTACGCAGCATCAACCGCGACCATCTGCTGCGCGCCATCACGCCGCTCTATCTCGGATGGGTTGCCTCGTATGCGTTGAAACCGGACAATACCAGCGCGGAAGCCGCGGAGTCGATCGTGGAGCGGCTTTGCGCCGCCTACGAGAATACGAGGCCGTACTTCGTGGCGCGCTGGCGCTGGCCGGACCGGTTCAACCCGTGAGGACCTTCGTGGGGATTGAACAGAGGAATAGCGAATGTGGGATCAGGTAGGACAAACACTGAACGAATCCACGGTGCGCGTAGTCAGCCGCATCGCGAGCCTTCTTCCCGGGATTCTCGCTCTGGCGATCGCGATCATCGTAGCCGCGCTCATCGCCTGGCTGGTGGCGACCATCCTCCGCCGCATACTGCGCGCCATCGATTTCGATGAGCGGCTCGAAAGCTGGGGCGTTCATGGCGTGGCCGAATGGTCACCGTCGCACAGCGCCACCGTTCTGGTGGCGCGAGTGGCCTGGTGGGGAATTTTACTGCTTGGCTTCGTGCTGGGCCTGGGCGCGTTCGATGCGACGTTGAGTTCGCAGTTGGCGTTCAATATCTTCGCGTGGGTGCCGCGGCTGGTGGTGTCGGTGGTGGTGATCCTGATCGGCGCCGTGGTGGGCCGCTACCTTGCGCGGCACGTATTGCTCGAAGCGGTGAACATGAATCTGCAGTATGCGCGCGTGCTGAGCGCGGGCGTGCGCTGGATGATCATGACGCTCGCGGTCACCATGGCGCTCGACCATCTGCAGATCGCGCCCGGCATCATCCATCTGGCGTTCGGCATTCTGTTTGGCGGCATCGTGCTGGCGCTTTCGCTTGCGGTCGGTCTCGGATCGAAAGAACTGGTACGCAGTTCACTCGAGCGCGAGAGCGAAAAGCCGTTCGTGGAAATCGAAGAGCCGTTCCGGCATCTTTGAGCGGCGCGAGACTGCTACCGGTACAACCCGCGCGCCGCGTTCGCGCGAATGATGGCCAGTTCGGCGAACGCATGCAGGCCCGTGAACATGCCCACCTTGCTGCCTTCGGCATGGTTCCATCGCACCGGCACTTCGGCGATGCGGTATCCAAGCCGCCGCGCGATGTAGAGCACTTCCACGTCGAACCCGAACCGCTCGATCCGCTGACGCGAGAAGATCCGGCGGGCCGCATCCGAGCGAAACAGCTTGAATCCGCATTGCGTGTCGGAGATCGGCAGTCCGATAGTCATCCGCATCACGCGGTTGAAGAATTTGCCCGCTGTTTCGCGAATGCCCGGCTGATGCACGCCGATCAGCGATCGATCGAGAGCGCGGGAGCCGATCGCAATCTCCGTGCGTTCGCGCGAGGCGGCGCACCACAATTTCTCCAGCTCCTCGATGGGCGCGGAAAGGTCCGCGTCCGTAAACAGCGACCATTCGCCGCGCGCTTCCAGCATCCCGTGACGCACGGAGTATCCCTTCCCCTTGTTGCCGGGATTCGACAGAACGCGTATGCGGGGATTCTCTTCCGTGAATTCACGAGTCGCCTCGAGGGTACCGTCCGTTGACCCGTCATTCACGATCAGAATTTCGTGAAACGGCAGATTCAGCGAGCCAATGTAGTATTCGATGCGCCGGATCGTCTCCGGCAATCTGACCTGCTCGTTGTAGGCGGGAATAACAATGGAGAGGGACGTGAGCAAGAGCGGAGGATGTTCAGTGCGAAAGCCTTATAATAACTGATTCCACCCACAGGAGAGCCTTTTTTGTCCCTTGAAGACGAGTTTCTGGAGCAGCGCGCCACTCGGCTGCGCGAAATCGAAGCGCTTGGATTCGCTCCATTCGGCAAGCGTTTCGACTACACCCACGCGATCCCGGACATTCTGAAGGACTACTCCGAAAAAAACGCCGACGAACTGGAGCAATCGCGCGTCACGGTGAGCGTCGCCGGCCGCGTTCAAACCATCCGCCACATGGGCAAAGCCGGGTTCATGCACATCATGCAGAGCGGCGCGCGCCTGCAGCTTTATGTGAAGAAGGACGCAGTAAACGAGCGCGATTACGCCCTCTTCAAACTGCTCGATCTCGGCGATATCGTCGGCGCGGAGGGGTATCTGTTCCGAACGCGCACCGGCGAGCTTTCCGTCCATGTGGAAAAGCTGGAGTTTCTCTCAAAGACTCTCTTCGCCATGCCCGAGAAATGGCATGGTCTCGAAGATGTCGAAACGCGATACCGCCAGCGCTATCTCGACCTGATCGCGAACGCGGACGTCCGCAAGGTATTCGTGGCGCGCGCGAAAATCATTGCTTCCCTGCGCCGCCAGCTCGAAGAACGCGGGTTTATCGAAGTCGAAACGCCGATGATGCAGCCTATTTACGGCGGCGCGGCGGCGCGGCCGTTCGTCACGCATCACAACACGCTCGATATCGATCTCTATCTGCGGATCGCCCCGGAACTGTATCTCAAGCGCCTGATCGTCGGCGGCCTCGAACGCGTTTACGAGATCAATCGTAACTTCCGCAATGAAGGTATCTCGACGCGCCACAATCCGGAGTTCACGATGCTGGATTTTTACCAGGCTTACACGGATTATCGCGGTCTGATGGACTTCAGCGAGCAACTGCTGCGCCAGGTGGCGATCGACGCCACCGGCGACACTGTGGTGGAATTCGGCGGCCAGCAGCTCGA
>DAIDJK010000110.1 GCA_027450225.1 Bryobacterales bacterium
GTTCCGCCGAGGCTCTCAAAATCCCTTCGCCGGCGCGCGCGCTTTTTGAGCGCCAGGTTGTGCGCCACACGGAACAGCCACGCCTTCAGGTTGTCCCGCGCGCCGCCGCGCCGCAGGTGCTGGAAAAGCGCGAGAAATGTCTCCTGAATGATCTCTTCGGCGTCCGGACCCGGCACCCCGAAGCTGACCACATAGCGAAAAAGCCGGTCCCGCAGAGCATTGAAAAGCTCCAGCACCGCCTCTTCCGCGGGGGAAGACGGGCGCGCCCGGGCTGCAGCCGTTGCTGCGAAACCCGCCGTGACGCCGATTTCGGACGAAGAGCCGGACATGCAATTTCAAACGGCCGCGCGTTCCGCCGTTCTCAATCCAATCTTCCCGCGCCCCGCAATCTGTTCAATGTTTATTTTCAAAAGTGCAGCCGCAGATCCACCCACGCCCGCCGCGGCGCGCCCGGCGCGAAAAACGTCACGCTCTGCGCCGGGTAGCTCCCGGCATACGGACCATCCGTGTAGGCCGGGAACGGCGTCGCCAGCACCGTCTGCTGCGGCGTATATGCCGTGTTTGCCAGTTGCGCCGCCGTGTAGTAACGCTTGTTGAACAGGTTGTCGATCTCTACCGCCAGTTGCAGCCGCTTTGTCAGATCGTAGTGTGCGCGGAAATTCGTCACCGCATATCCCGGTGAAACACCCGGCCCGAGATAGTACACGCCGTCCGCCTTGTAGGCATTGTTCTCGTTGCCCCGCGCATAGGAGCTCGAAATCACGATCTCGTCGAAATCGAACACCAGTTTCTTCGTCACCTGAATATTCGCGTACGCCTTGCCGGTATTTTTCGGAATCAGCGGAATGCGGTTTCCCGGATGAACGTAGATGTTCCCTCCCAGCCCCGGGTAACCGGCAAGCGCGAGGTCGCTGGTGTTGTTCCCGGAGCCGCTCAGCACCTCGTTGCTCTGATAAGTCGCGGTCAGAAAGGTGTAATTGAGGCCCCATGTCACGCGGCCGATGCTGCCATCCACATCCGCGTCGATTCCTTCGCGCTCCGTCTGTGCGAAATTCTGGAAGTAGCCGGTGCCCAGCAGCACGGAGGAAACGAACAGGATGTCGTTATGATTCATTCCCCGGAACGCTCCCACGTTCCAGTTCAGATTGCGCGCGAAGCTGAACTCCGGCTTGCCGCGCAGACCCACTTCCCACGTATCGGTCACCACCTGCTGCAGCGGCGGGTCGGACGCAAAGGCGTTCGGCAGTGAGCACGGATTCACCGGGTCCGCGCAGCCCAGTTCGATCGACGTCGGGGCGCGGCTGCCCTGCGAAAATCTGGCGTATGCGTTCACGCCCGAAAACGGGCTCCACGTCACCCCGATCGAAGGGTTGAAGCGCTGGAACACGTAGTCGCCGGTCAGCGATCCCGGCCCCGCCACCGGGTTCAGCATGTCCGTGTTGTTCACGGAAAACCGGTTGAACCGGCCCGAAACCGTAAGGTTCAGGTTAGTCAGCAGAGTAAGCGTATCGCTGAAGAACAGACTCCAGTTGGGCGTCGTGCCGTGCAGGTTCACGCGCGAATCCACTCCCGTCGAGCCATCCTGCCAGGCCGGAACATCGATGATCGAGTAATTGGGACTGATGTAGCCGTACGCGGCATTCTGCGCAAAGCCGATGCTGCCGCGGTCCCACAGCCCGCCCACGCTCAGTTGATTCCTTCCCATCGCCGTGTCTTTCAACCACGTCATCTGCCCGGATAATCCGAGATCGTTCTGCGCTTCTTTCGAATAGATCGTGAGGCCATCGCAGGCCCCGTTCGGATTGCCGAGCGAGATGGCTTCCGCGAGACATGGCCACGAGGGAAATGGGGTGTTCGCGCTCGTGGCTCCGCCGGCCGGAAACCCGGTGTAGCCCGCCGCGCTCAGAATGGCCTGTTGGTTCGGCGTCGGCTGATAGATGTCATTGCCCAGAACATTGTTGTTGTAGTTCGGATTGATGCTTTCCGTCCGGATATTTCGAAACCACGCATTGCCGGAGAAAGTCAGGTTGTTCGTGAACGTGTGCTGCGCGATGAAATTGAACATCGGCGCGCGTTCCGCATAAACATCGCCCGGCGTGTAAGTGCCCGAATAGTTCGCATTCAGAAGCCGGTAATCCTGCAGAGCGTTGCCGAGCAGCGTGTTATACGCATAAGTGGTCGTCAGCGCCAGGTCGGTTTTCTCGGTTCTCCAGCCGAGCCGCACATAACCCTGCCGCACGTCGGACGGCGAATCGTAACGCCAGCCGGATTCGTGAAATCCCGTTCCCGCCAGAAACCAGTTGAAGCCTGTCGCCTTGCCGCCGCCCCACGTCGCGTCCACTTCCTTGCGTCCGCTGCTGCCGTAAAGAGCGCTCCCCGTAATGCCCGGATACGTGAGTCCGTCTTTGGTCTGCACCGAAACCGCGCCGCCCAGCGTATTCAGTCCGAACAGCGGATCGGAGCCCGGCACCAGCGACATCTCGGCGATGGCGTTCTTCGGAATCAGATCCCAGGACACAACGTCGCCGAACGGCTGGTTCTGCCGCACGCCATCGACATAAACCGATATTCCCTCCGGCGTGCCGAGCGAAGGCGATGCGGTGTATCCGCGGAAATTCACGTCGGTCTGGAACGGGTTGCCGAGCATGTCGTTCAGGTACACGCCGCTCATGTGGCGGCTCAGAAAGTCGGAAAGGTCGAGCGCTCCGCTGCTCCGCAGATCGGACGCGGTTGCCGTCTGCACCGGCGCAGCGATCTGATCTTTCGTCAGGTTCGCGCCCGCCAGCGGCGTCGTATCCACCACGTTGATGCTGCTGCCCGTCCCGGCCAGTTCCAGCTTCACCGTCTTGTTCAACGTGCCGCCCGCGCTCACCTCTATAGCCATGGTCTGCGTCGCAAAACCAGTCGCGGAGACCTTCAGATTGTGCCGGCCGGGAGCCAGATTCCGGAAATCATGTTCGCCCTGCGGATCGGTTTGAAAAGCCTTGTTGTCCAGCGTCCCCGAAGCCTGCATCGCCGCGCCGGAGGGGTCTTCGACCTGCAGATGGAGTTCGCCCGGCCGCTGCTGAGCGTAATCCGTTCCCGCAAGCGATGCGAGAAGAGAGCAAAGGACCAGCAGCCGGCGGCCCGGGGTTCCCGAAGCACCCATATAAGCTGGATTCCGCCTGCGGCCGCCCTGTTCAGCCTTTATTTTCACTATCCGTCTTTCGCACTGCCTGCCCCTCGACCGCTTCCAGCAATTGCGCCACGCTGCGGCCGGTAACGGGGTCGCGCAGCGCCGGATTCAGTTCCGCCAGCGGCGCGAGCACGAA
>DAIDJK010000111.1 GCA_027450225.1 Bryobacterales bacterium
GCGCCCGGGAGCTACAACGGTACTCCGTTCTCCGGAATCACGCAGTGGGCTTCCGGATCGAAGCCGTATTTCAACACGCCCGGCCTGGCCCTCGGACCTCGCGTCGGATTCGCCTACGACGTTTTCGGCGACGGCAAGACCGCGATTCGCGGCGGTTTCGGCATCTTCTACGGCCGCGCCTTCGGGGTGGATACGCTCGGCGCGACCGGCGTGGGCATCGGACCGCTGGCGACACCGCCGCACTTTCTGGCTCCCATCGTGTTGAACTCGACCATTTCCGGACTCTCGAACGCGCAGCTCGTGTTCACTCCGCAGACCACTGTAGGCGGCCCGCTGAGCTATCCCGCGCCGGCTACGTATGACTGGAGCTTCGGCGTCCAGCACGATCTCGGCCGAGGCTTCGTGATCGATGTGTCCTATGTCGCCAACGTCGCGCATCACCAGTTCAATCAGGGCGCGATCAATCTCAACGCGGTTCAACCCCTCACCGACTGGACACCGACCGCCAACAACGGCCAGCCCGGGCCGGTGTCGAAGTTCCTCGATCCGACGAGCGGCAATGGCGGTACGGCAGGCTTCTACAACGTGAACCTGATCCGCGCGCTGGCGGGGCCATACCCGGGGTGGAACTCGATCCAGATGTATTCGAGCAACGGCGAATCCTACTACGATTCGCTGCAGGCGCAGATCAACAAGCGCGTCGGCAAGCGATTCTACTTCGGCAGCAACTTCACCTGGTCGAAGACGATCGTTTATTCGCGGGATCAGTTCGTACCGGATCAGTTGCTGAAAAACATCGCGGGCGGCAGCAGACCCTTCGCCTTCAACCTCAACTTCGGCTATGCGATTCCAAATGGCTCCGCGCTGTGGAAGAACAAAGCCACCGAGTTCATGCTGGACGACTGGCATGTGGAGGGAATCATCACCATGTACGCCGGCCAGCCGCTGACGATCTCGTGCTCTGCCAATGGCGCGCCAATCGGCTACTGGACCGGCACGCCGGATACCGGCGGGCTGCCGTTCCGCTGCCAGCAGACGGGCAACCTCTGGCTTGGCTCGGGCGCGACGCCGGCCAGCGTTGGCTCCACGGCTCCCAGCGCTCTGTGGTGGCCGTTCAACAAATCGAGTTTCTCGCTTCCGGCGGCGAACTCGCTCGGCATCGGCAACACGCCCCCCACCCTGACCTATGGACCAGGTTTCAACAACACGGACCTGAACCTCTATAAGCAGTGGCATGTATTCGGTGAAGGCAGGATACTGGAAATCCGGTTCCAGATGTTCAACGCGCTGAACCACTTCAATCCGGGGAACCCGAATACGTCTCTCGCTCTTAATTTTTCGAACGGCGTGAACACGAATTCGGCTTTCGGCACGATTACGAACGCCGCCTTCCCGGCGCGTCGTGGCGTGCTTTCGGCAAGATTCACCTTCTAAGGAACACATGAAAACTGTAAAAACTCTGGCCGCGGCTTCTGCCGCGGCCGTTTTTGTTTTTGTATTGGCGCGCGGCGTTCCCTCAAAAGCGCAGGCGCCGGCGGCCCAGGGCGCCGCCGGTCCGGCTGCGCCATCCGGAAGAGGACCGGGCCGCGGCCGTGGCTTTGGCGGTTTTCGCCAGCCCGATCCCATCGATTTTGACGACCACGCGGGCTGGACGTCGATGTTTGACGGCTCCACTTTGAACGGCTGGGACGGCGACAAAAGCTACTGGCGCGTGGAGAACGGCGCCATCACCGTCGAATCGACCTGCGAGAAGCCCACCGGAACCATCTACCTCGTGTGGCAGGGCGGCGAACCAGCCGATTTCGAGATCAAATTCGAGATGAAGGGCACGGGCGCGATGGTAAACAGCGGCCTGCAATACCGCGGCGCCATCCTCGATCCCAACCGGCCGATGCCGAATCCCGGCGGAGGCCGCGGACGTGGGCGCGGCGCCGACACGCCTTGTCCCAGCGGCCAGCCCCGCGGGACACCCCCTTCGCGCGCTTCGCAGGCGAAATGGGACATGCTCGGTCCGCAATTCGATTTCGATGGCCGCAATATGTTTTCGGGCCAGTTTTATGAGCAGGCCACGGGACGTGGCATCATCGCCTGGCGCGGCCAGGTGGTTCACACCGAAGAAGGCAAAAATCCGCGGCTTCTGGCGACGCTTGGAGATCGCGACGAACTGGGCGGCGACGTAAAGATCGACAACTGGAATCAGATGCTCGTCATCGCTCGCGGCCATCAGATGACGCACATCATCAACGGCCATGTGATGGCGATCCTGATCGACGACGATCCGACAAAGTTCCGGCCTAAGGGACTGATCGGCTTCGAGATCGAAGGGACGGGCAGAATCGACATTCGCAACATCTGGATCAGGAATCTGTAGAAGGGGTTCACTCTCTCGTGAACACCCGAGCCGCCGCGGCTGACAGGACATCGGCGTAATCCCGGTATAAAGAACCGCCGGGATTCGGCCGATAGGTACCCGTGGGTTCTTCCGGCGGATACCCGTCCGCGGTTCATCGGCTGATCATCCTTTCGCTCCTCGCCGTTTCGTCGCTCGCGACGATCATCGGAATGCGCGCCCTGCTGGCTTTTGACGGCACCGCGGGACAATCGGGGCGCACCCCCATCGAGTGGCCCGCCGCCAGCCGGATCCGGCGCACGCCGAACCGCCCGGAACTGTTGATCTTCGCGCACCAGTTCTGTTCATGCACTCCCGCGACTTTCAATGAACTCGCCCGCATGCGCGCCACGGTGGAACCGGCCGTTACCATCCTGCTTTCCAGCGGCCCTGGCGGCGCAGTTCCCGAATCCACCGTATGGCGGAGCGCTGCCGCGCTTCCCGGCGCTCGTGCTGTGTGGGATGACCGCGGGAGAGAAGCCAGCCTGTTCGGCGCGCGAACTTCGGGATATGTGGTTCTTTACAGCGCCGCCGGCAAACTTCTCTTCCATGGCGGCGTAACGGGTTCGCGAGGTCATGAAGGCGGCAATCGCGGCATCGACGCTCTGACTCTGGCCCTCGATTCGGGACGGCCGGCCGGGCGCGTACCACCGGTGTTCGGCTGTGCCCTCGGAACCGGAGCGGTGCGGTGAGACGCCCCGTCGAAGATCATTCCGCCGCGGCTGAGTATTTCCGGGCGGCCTACCGGAAGGTCTCGATCAGCGTGGACCGCGGCATGATGATCGTGCTGGCTCTCGAATGGATCGGCATGATCGGCGCTGCGCTGGTTATATCTCCGCGAACCTGGAGTGGCGCCGAGAGCAGATTGCACCCCCACCTGATTGCGGCTCTGCTGGCCGGACCGGCGTTCATTCTGCCCGCGATTGCCGTCGCAGTGATGAACCCGGGGAAACGGCTGACGCGGCACGTGGTCGCTGTCGCCCAGATGCTCGTATCGGTTCTGCTGATCGATGCGACCGGCGGACGAATCGAAACCCACTTCCAGATATTCGGCTCGCTTTCGTTCCTCGCCTGCTACCGCGATTGGACGGTTCTCCTCACGGCTTCGGCAGTGACTGCGATCGATCACATGGTGAGGGGCATCTGGTGGCCTCAGTCTGTTTACGGTGTCGCCACGGTGAGCCCGTGGCGCTGGGTGGAACACACCTGGTGGGTGTCGTTCGAAGATTTCTTTCTCATCTGGGCCACGCGCCGGAGCATTCGTGAAATGTGGACCGTCGCCGTGGCGAATGTCCGGCTGCACCGGGGCGCGTATTTCGACGTGCTCACCGGCCTTCCGAATCGGCGCCTGCTGGAGCAGGAGTTCGAATCGAATGTCAGTTCCGCGGCTATTTTCGGGCCGGACGCCAGGATGGCCATTCTGTTCGTCGATCTGGATCGCTTCAAGCAGGTCAACGACGCCTTGGGCCACACCGTGGGAGATCAGCTCCTGGTTCTGGTGGCCCACCGTCTCTCGCGCGAAGTGACTGGAGACAGTACTCTGGCGCGAATCGGGGGCGATGAGTTTGTGGCGCTTGTCGCGGGCATCGAAACCCATGAACGTGCGCTCGAAATCGTATCCCGCCTTCTGTGCGCGCTCTCCGAACCGTTCGAGGTGGATGGCCATCGGCTGCTGCTCAGCGCCAGCGTCGGCGTCAGCATCTGGCCGGACCATGGCAGGGATCTCGCGATGCTGCAGGAACGCGCCGATCGCGCAATGTACGCCGCGAAATCCAAAGGCCGCAATCAGTACGCGGTTTTCTCGCCGGAGATGGCGCGCCGCGAGGAGTTGCTCGAGATCATATCGGGCGACCTGTACAAAGCGCTGCCGCGGAACGAATTCAATCTGCATTTCCAGCCCATCGTGCAGCGAAACGGGGAGATCGCGGAACTGGAAGCGCGCCTGCGCTGGACCCACCCCGTGCTTGGCGACATTCCGCCCTCGGAATTCATTTCCGTCGCCGAGGCGGCCGGGTTGATGATTCCGATCGGAGATTGGGTGCTGGCGCACGCTGCGCGGCATTGCGCCACCTGGCAGCGCCGGGGCGAGCCGCCCGTACCGGTAGCCGTGAATATTTCCGCCGCGCAATTTGAACAGCAGGATTTCGCCGCGCGCGTGTTGTTCATTCTGGAAGACGCCGGGGTCAGTCCCTCGCTTCTGACGCTCGAAGTAACCGAAGGAATTCTAATCCGCGACCTGCCGGCAGCCCTTCGCCACATCGTCGCCCTGCGAGCCGCGGGCGTCCGCCTCGCGCTCGATGACTTCGGGACCGGCTATTCGTCCCTCAGTTATCTCGCAACGCTGCCCGCCGACAGGGTGAAGCTGGATCGTTCATTTCTCAACCCTCACGCCGATATGGACCAGGATGCGGGGATTTCGCCGGTCGTCGAGTCGATCGTCGGACTGGCGCACCGGCTGGGGCTGCGTGTGGTTGCCGAAGGAGTGGAGACCAGAGCCCAGAGAGACCGGCTGGCCGCGCTCCAT
>DAIDJK010000112.1 GCA_027450225.1 Bryobacterales bacterium
ATTACGCGACTCCCAGACTCTTGTTTCGCAATCTGGGGGACGGGCGCTTTGAGGAACTGATCGGGATGGGCGGAGCGTCCGTCGATGCCCGTCACTCGAGCCGTGGCTGCGCCTTTGGCGATTTCGACAACGATGGGGACATGGACATTCTGATCGTGAATCACAATGAGCCGCCATCGCTTTTGCGCAACGATGTCTCAGGCCGAAATCACTGGCTCAAGCTGAAGCTCACCGGCGTGCAGTCAAATCGGAGCGCCATCGGTGCGAGGGTGACGGCCGTCTACGGGGGAAAGCAACAGGTTCAGGAAGTTCTCAGCCAATCGTCTTATCTGTCCTGCAACGACCGCAGGCTGCATTTCGGGTTGGGCGCAGCCAAGACCGCCGATGTCGAAATCCGCTGGCCGCGCGGAAAGGTGGAAAAGCTGGCCGGCGTTGCGGCGGACCAGTTGATCCACGTCACAGAAGGCACAGGAATCACGCGTTGCGATCGTTTCCGGCAAAGCTGATTATTCTGCTTGCCTGCGTTCGATTACTGGCGGCGCAAACGGCGCCAATCGAGCAGGCGTGGACGCTGCTCCGCGAGGGCAAGCGCGCCGAAGCTATTACGCTGTTACGGAATCTGGTGAACGCGAGCCCAAAGGATGCGGATGCGCGTCTGTTGCTCGGCAGCGTTTTGATGGAAGCGGGCGAGCGCGACGCTTCGATCGCGAATCTCACTGAAGCAGTCCGGCTGCGCCCGAATTCGGCGGAGGCGCAGAATGCGCTCGGCGAAGCGTACAACGCGTTCAATGATCCGAAATCCGCCCGGGCGCCTTTTGAGCGCGCGGTGAAGCTCAATCCGGCGTTCGCAGCCGCCCGCGTCAATCTCGGCTCCGTGCTTATTCAGAACGGCGACATGGATGCCGCCGCCATGCAGCTCGACCGCGCGCTCGCCCTGCTGGGAGACAAACCGGATGCTGCCGATGCGCTCTATCTCCGGGCGAAAATCTTCACCGAACGCGGTGAGGAAAAGAAGGCTATGACCGCGCTCCTCAAGGCGGTGGAGCTCCAGCCGGATTTCGCCGAAGCCTGGTCTGACCTGGGCGACGCACGGAAGAAAACGCAGGACGATTCCGGCGCTGTCGAGGCATTTCAGCAGGCGGTGAAAATCAAGCCCGATGATCCGGTCGCGCAGACGCGGCTCGCTTCCGAACTTCTGTCACAGGACCGGGCACATGAAGCCGTTGAGCACTTCGAAGCGGCCGCGAAGCTGACGCCTATGGATCAGTCCGTTTTAAACGGGCTGCAACGCGCGTTGCGCGCCGATGGCCAGACTGCACGGGCGGATGAAACGAAGAAGCGGCTGCTTCAACTGCTGCATGAGAAAGATCTGAGCGACCAGAACTCGATGGTGGCCATTCGCCTGAACAACGAAGCCGCGGCGCTCGAAAAAGCGGGCGATCTGGGCGCAGCTGTTGCGAAATACCGCAGCGCCATCGAACTCGATCCGTCTCACAACGGGATTCGAGTCAACCTCGCAGTGGCGCTGCTCAAAAACGGCGAATGGAAAGAAGGCCTTGCTCAAATGCGGGAAGCGCTGGCGCGGGATCCGAATAACCCGGTCCTCAAAGCCGCGCTCGATGACGCTCTCGACCAGGCCCCCATTGAATTCGGCGGAAAAGGACATCCGCATTCGCCCCGGCCGCGCCCATGATGGCCGGTCTGCCTTACGGCGCCGCGTGTCAGCAGAACAGCAGGCGGGCTTGTCCGAGGTAAATTTCGTCGCCGGCACGGAGCGCGACGCCGCGGCTGGCATGGGCGGGGACTTCAATGCGCCTGCCTGAGCGGAAGATGCTGGTGCCCAGGGAACTGCCGTCGTCATAAATCCGCCATTCGCCCGCGACAGGGTCGAAGCGGAGATGGCAATGGGCACGCGAAACGGTGGAGTTCGCTTCGTGAGCGTTCTCCGGGAAGTGGAGATCGTTTCGGCGGATAGGGCGGCCGACGGAATCGAGGACTTCGGGATCGCGGCCGATCGTGATCTGTTGCTGATCGAGCGTGAAGGTTTCCGCGGACGATATGCCGGATTTGGTGGTGAGCTTCGCGGGCGTCAGCGCGACCAGCATCGGCTCGACCGGCGTTGCGGGCGGCCTCGGATTCTTTTCGCAGAGGACACGCATTTCGACGGCGGCGTCGGGCGGGTAATGGATGTCGATGGCGAGATCGGGGGGCGGCGCGATGCGTTCCTCGGTGAGGGCGGCGCGGACGTCTTCGATCATCTGCCCTGGTTCGAACAGAGTTTCGAGAACGGCCTTGCGATCCGGCGTGGCGGCCATGAGATCGATAACGATGCGATCGAACGGGAACACGCGGTTGCCGCGTTTGCCGACGCTGGCGCGGGCTGCGATCTGGTCGAGGACATCGCGATAAAGTTCGATGGCTTCGCGTGCGCCCGGCTCGGCAGCCGAGCCGCCGAACAAGCCGCGGAGGCGCTGATCGAGAACCTTTTCGAGTTGTTTGAGGAAGGGCATTTCAGCGTGCGTAACGGAGGCGCCAGATGATGACGCAGAGCGCGGCGCCGGCCACGCAGACGAAGGCGCGAGGTACAGACGTTACGCCAGCGAAATAGAGCAGCAGCGCGATAACCGCAAACGCGGCTGAGGCGATGAGTTCCGTGCTGATGGTGTGCCAGAGCGTTCTGAACATTTTCGACTCCCTCTATTGAATCAATCCGAGCTGCTTTGCCGCCTGGACAATATCGCCGGCCATTGGCGCCGCGGCCGTTCCGCCGTAATGACCGTTTTCCGCGAGAATCGCGAAGGCGATGCGATGCGGGGGAGCCGGTTGAACGGGTTGCGGAGCATCGGAGAAGGGCGCGAAGCCGATAAACCAGGCGTGAGAAGGCGCATTGGCGAGTTCGGCGGTTCCGGTCTTCCCTGCGATCGGCGGCGTGATGGCTGCGAGGCGGCGCCCCGTACCGCTGGTGACGACGCCCCGCATGTCTTTCGCGAGCAGGGCGGCGTCACCAGCGGTGATGATTGCCTGCGGCTGAGACACGCGGGTGTTGCTTTCATCGGTGATCCACTTGCCCAGCGGCAACTGGCCCCCCGCGGCGACGGCCGACGCGACACGCGCCATCTGGAACGGCGTGACCACGACCTGCCCCTGGCCGTAGGACGCCTGCGGCATCTGCGGACGGAGGTTCTTCACAGTTGGCGGGCTTGCGACCGAAACGCCGATGACCTTAGCGGTTTCAAGCAGTTGCTCGGGCCCGACTTTGTAAGTGCCGAGCTGCGCGAAATACGCGTTACAGGAGACGACGATGGCGCGGTTCATGTCGAGCGTGCCGTGCGGGTTTCTGTCTTCGGTGTCGTCGCGTATGGGCCGCCGCGAGCCGTTGATGTAACACCCGGTGCGGCCATCGGGCAGACGCACGCACTGGTATTGCTGGCGGGCGAGCGCGGGATTCAGGCGGAGCGCAGCCATGGCGGTGACGATTTTGAACGTCGATCCGGGAGGATAGAGGCCGTAGCGCGCGCGATCGAGCAGTGGACCCGCGGCTTCGCCCAGCGCGAGCTTTTCCTGAAGCAAATCCGGCGCCGGGTAGTTGACCGAGGCGAGCAGATCGCCCGTCTGGGGATCCATCACGACAAGCGCGCCCCGGTTGAGATGCTGGGCCGCGAGATGCGTACGAAGAATGTCGGCCGCTTTCACCTGAAGGGCGGCGGAGATGGAGAGATGGACGTTTCGCTCGCGATCCCGAATGCGTTTCACGGCTGGATCGTTGGGCTCCCAGCGATGGCGAAGCAGCGGGAGAAGCTCGCGGTAATCGTAGCGAATGGTGTAGAACGGCTTCCCCTGGGTGTCCTTCACTTCGACGACGTGGGCGCGGTCGTCATAACCCTGCAGGCGAACCGCGGAATCGCGCTCGACGAGCGAAGCATTGGGAGCGCTCCAGTTGGCGCGCGTACGTACGTCGCCGAGCAGATGGAACGTGATGGCGCCGAACGGATAGAATCGAGCGTCTGCGCGGTTGCATGCCTGGTCGATATCGATGCCGAGCTGTTTGTATTCGGCGCGATGCCGCTCGAGTTCATCCCAGGAAGACGTGGCCAGCGGAAGGCCGGTACGGTCGTAGATGGTTCCGCGCTGCAGCGTGCGGGCGGCGGCGATGAGACGGGGATTGTAAACGAAACGCCGTCCGCCATCGGCCTGCACGACGAGAGATCCTTCGCCGGCGATGGCGTCGGCGTGGCCAATCTGCACCCAGGCGGCTTTGCCCACCACCGTGCAGACGAGAACAGCGAGAACGATCTCCACCCAGCGCAGGCCGGAATGAAATGGCGCGGTGCGAGCGGTTGGTCCGCGCTCGCGGCCAAGGGCGAGCAGGATGCCGGCGATCATGAAGTTCGCGAGCATTGCCGTGCGGCCGTAGCTGAGGAACGGCGTGGCGACGCCGGAGAGCGGGAACAGGCCGAGAATGCCGCCGGAGATCAGCAGCAGTTCTGCCGAGACCAGCAACGCGAGGCCGAGCGCGAGGAAAAAGGCGTAGTCCGTTTTTGCGCGGCGCGCGATGCGGAGAGCGAGCCAGATGAGCAGGGCGAAGATGGCGTAGGTGATGAGGATGCCGACGAAGCCCCAGTCCTCGCCGAGCACGGAAACGATGAGGTCCGTGTAGCCGGCGGGGATGACGTCCGTTTCACCGAGGCCCGGACCCGTGCCGAGCGCGCCGCCAGAGGATATTGCCCAGAGAGATTGCACGACCTGATCGCCGCCGCGAACGGTGTTGCTCCAGGGCGAGATCCACATGGCCACGCGATCGTGCACGGTTTTCGGCGTGCCGAGGAAGTAGCCGACGAGAAAGCCGCCGAGCAGCGTGAGCAGGCCGGTGACGGCGAGCGGTACGCGATTGCGCGCGATCGAGTAAAGCGTGAGGAAAACGCAGGCGAAGACAAGCGCGGGGCCGAGATCTTTCTGCAGGTAAAAGAAGACCAGGGCCACTGCAACGCCGATCATCACCGGGGCGGCGTATTGGAGCGGCGGAAGTTCGATGAACGGGATGGCCACGCGTTTCTCGCGAAGCTGGCGGAGCAGGGGCCAGCGCTTCGCGAAATAGCCTGCGAGGAAGAAGACCAGCAGGATTTTGATCGCCTCGACGGGCTGGAACGGGCCGAGATTCACGCGGGCATCGCTGCCGGTGGGTCCGCTGCCGAGCAAGATGAGCGCGACGGATAACGCGATTGCGCCGAGCAGAGGGACGAAGCTGTAGCCGGCGGTGGCGCCTTCCCAATCGACCTGGCTCGAGAGCAGCATTACGATGCAGCCGCCCGCGACGCCTTGCGCGAACGGGATGAAGATGAGCGTGTCCCGCAGGGGATCCCGCAGTCCCACCATGAGCGCAAAGCCGATGCCCGTGAGGATCAGCAGCAGGGGCAGATATGCCCATGGACCGGTGAACCCGCGGATGGTCCAGACAAGATGAGTGAAGAGGAAGGCGGCGAGAATGGCGCCGGTCCAGATGAGAAAGTCGGTGCGGAATTGAGCGAGGCTGCGGACTTCGATCTGTTGTCTGAATTGCGCGAATTCGGCGGCGGTGAAAAGCGGGATGGTGTTGGTGGAGGCTTGTTCGGCGCGATCGCGGAGTTCTTCGAGCTTGTGGTTCGCGATGAGGTCGGCGCGTGGGATGCGGAGATGCGAGATGACGGCCGTATTCGGCAGAGCGCCTTCGTGTGCGGAGATGGCGTCGAGGATGCGCTTCGCGACGAATTCCCGATCGGCCGGACTCTGCAACGCGAGCAGATGCGGAAGGAGTTGTTCGGGGCGGTCAACCTGGGAAAGATTGAGAGCCGGCTCCGGCGTGGCGCGGGCCGCTTTCGCCGAATATACAAGCCACCATGCCGAGCAGACAAGCGCGGCGGCCACGATGAGCCATACGAGTTCGGGGATGCGGCTGGCGCGGGTGGGGGGAATCGGAGCACGGCTGCTGATTGCCGCTCGGCTTTCGACTGTGCTCCGGGTGACTGCCATATGGGGTTCGGGTCCTTACGTTACTGAGTGGTTGCGGGCGCGGGCTGCTGTGCGGCGTGCTCTGCCTGCTCCAGCGTCTTCTCGGCGTGATCGCGCTCGGCGGCGACGCGCTCGGCGAGCGTGGCTCCATGCAGGAACGGCGCAATCGATTCGTAAAGGCTTTGCGCCTGCTTCAGATCGTTGTCGCCTTTGCGCATCAGATCCTGCATCTGGGAGAGATCGTGCGTTTTGGACGCGTCGCGAAGGAAGCGCTCGCCGCGCAGCTTGTAGGCGTCGGCCAGGTTCTTCTGCTCGCGGCGGCCGGGCTGGAACCCGCGCTTTTGCGCTTCGTTGAGCTCGCTGCGCGCTTTGTCGATGTCGCCGAGCGCCATGTCAATCTGCGCGAGGCCGAGATGGGGATCTGGCGAATGCGGGATCAGGGACAGGGCGGATTCGAAATCGCGGTGGGCGGTGGGCGTGTAGCCGGAGCGCAGGGCGAGGAAACCCTCCACCGTGTCGTACTTGCCGCGGAGGGATTTGTCATCGGGCTTCAGGGCCTCGGCGGCGGAGAGAGCCGCTTCGGCGCGGCGCCAGTCCTTTGTGTAAACCGGCGTACTTTCGCTGGCCTCGCGGTAATCGGAGAGAACGCGATCGGCCTCGGCCTGATAGCGCTCGAGCAGGCTATGCCGGGAGGAGTAGAGCAGCAGCGGGAACATGCTCTTGCTCGCCAGGCTGTTGTAAGCCTGACGGCCTTCGGAGGTCCCGAGCTGGCCGGATTCGATGCGGCGGCTCAGGTCGCCTGATTGGCGGTAGAGGCGGACTTCGTGAACGACGACATAGACCGCGAAAAAAAACATTGCGGCAAGCGTGATGACCGTGGCCTTTACGGCAGTGCGGAAGAGGCTCGGACGCGGGCGGAACCCCTGCGGAACAGTGACGGGTATGACGCGGGCCGGTTTCGGCGAAGCGCCCGGCCTGGGCGGCGTTCCGTTCGTCCGGCGGGTGTGCTCCTCCGGATTCTGGTAGACGGTACGGCGAGTGGCGTCGGCATCGGCGTTCTCGCGCGGTCCGGTATCGCCGCGCGCGTAACGCTGCCATTCATAGAGCGCCTGCTGGAACGCGGCCGCGCTCGGAAACCGGCGGGCGGGGTCGGGATCGAGCGCGCGAGAGAGAATTTCACGCAATCCGGGCGGCAGGGTGGCGATGGCGGGTTCGGGCGCGCGGTAATTGCGGATGATCCATTCGAGACGGGAGGAATGCTCGGCTTCGAAGTACGGCTTGCCCGTCAGCATTTCGAACAGTACGATCGCCACCGACCAGATATCGGATTGAACATCCATGTCGCCCGTTTGGAGACGCTCGGGCGAAGAATACGGGATGCTGCCGAACTGGTTGAATGTAATGCTGCGCGTCATGGAGACGGCTTTGGCGATGCCGAAATCGAGCACCTTCACCTGACCCGAAGGCGTGATGCGGATGTTGCGCGGCTTGATATCCCCGTGAATGATGCCGCGATGAGGCTTGCCTTCGATCAGGGTTTGAAAAGTGTGGGCTTTGACGAGAACATCGAGGATATCGAGCGCGATGGTGACGGCGCGCTCGGGCGCGAGAGGGCCGCGGGCGACGAGTTCGGAGAGATCTTCGCCTTCGATGTACTCCATCGCGATATAGAAGTAGCCGTCGCGTTCGCCGATATCGAAGATCTGGGCGACGCGGCCGCCGGGTTCGCGCTTGGCGAGCTGGTCCTGCAGAATGGAACCGCGGCGCTCTGCGGCAATGACATCGAGCGAATCCTGATCGTTTGCGGAATCGATGAGCTTCAGGCCCACCTGGCGATTGAGTACGGGATCGTAGGCGAGGAAGACGCGGCCCATGCCGCCGCCGGCGAGTTTGCGCACGATCTGATAGCGGCCGTATATTCGGGGATCGAGCGTGGTCACGGGCGATGAACTCCTGAACCGCCCGCAGGCGAAGGTTTGGCGTCCGGGGTAGTGGAATCGATCAGGCGGACGTGCTTCACCGCTGCGTTGCCATAGAAATTTTCCTCGTAGGATGCAGGCTGCCAGGCGCGCCCGAATACCCAGACCGGGTCGGCCGCGTTCTGGATGATGGCGTTATCCGTGAACTGCGGTTTGGCGGGATCGTGTACTTCGATGCCGGGCTTCGCGGGGCCCGGTTTGCCGGCCCCGTTGGCGGCGATGATGTTGGCCGTAAGGCGCGGTGTGGCGGCGCCCGAAATTTCCACGCCCGCACCCAGGTTGTTGACGATCTGATTGGCCGAAATCACCGGCGACGAGGAACCGCGGATTTCGATGCCGGTGGCTGCGCCCGTGATCTTGCAATCGGAAATCGCGGGGCTGGCGTTATCGATGAGAATGCCGGGACCGGATTGCGAGGCAGGCTCGCCTTCGATCCAGATGCCGGATACGGACCCCGACTCGATGCGCCGCGCGAGAATGGCGGGTTCGGAACCCGATGCGATGAGCGTGACGCCGCCGGGATGCTGGGCCCGCAGATTCACGCCTTCACGGAGGTGGAGGTGTTCGCGGTATTTGCCGTCCGGGATGAGAATTGTGTCACCGGCGTGGGCCTGGCTGAGGGCGGCTTCGATGCCTGAACCGCCGCTCACAATGGTGCGCGGCGCTGCCGGGGCGAACGAGCGCCAGAAAAACATGACTGCCGCGCCAATCGTGAATCCGGCAATCACGGCGATAGCAACCGGGGCGATGGGAAACGATTTCGATAAGACCGCTTGGGCGCGATCTCCCGCGGGCCGCGCCGCGTTTTCGTGTTCGAAAAATGCGCCGTATTCGGCGCCCGCAACGAAGACGATGGTGACGTTGTCCTTGCCGCCCGCGGCGTTTGCAGCGTCGATCAGCGAACGAACGGCGTCATCGAAATCCGGGGCGTACCGCTCGACGCAGGCGCGTATTTCCCCGCTGGTGATCTGGTCGGTCAGACCGTCGCTGCACAGAAGCAGAGCGCCATCGGGCGGCATGGGGAAACGAACGATCTGAATGAATCCGGGATCGTCCGGGCCACGCTCGCTCGAGCCGACATCGCGATAGATTTCGTTGCGCCTCGAATGGCGCATGGCGTCCTCTTCGGTCAGTTCGCCTCTGTCCTCGCGCTCGCCGACCGGGGAATGATCGCAGGTCTTCTTTTCGATGCGGCCGGGGCGCAGCAGATACAGGCGTGAATCGCCGACGTGACCGACGGTGACGATATCGTCTTCCACGAGCGCGACGGTGAGGACGCACGCCATACCCGCCCATTCCGGGCGCGATTTCGCGCGCTCGAAGATTTCGTTGTTGGCCAGCGCGATGGCTTCCCGGAGGCGCTCTTCCGGCGTGCCGGTCTGGCGCGAGAGGCGCTCGCGAAGGACTTCCACAGCGCAGCCGGCGGCTTCCTCGCCAGCTGCGTGCCCGCCCACGCCATCAATCACCGCATAGATGCCGCGCTCGGCATCAACGTACCACCGATCCTCGTTGTTGGTTCGGCGCAGACCCACATCCGTCGCAACAACATGCTGAAAGCGCGACTTCACCGGCATCATCGCCTCTCCCGAGCGATGGCGACAAGCCCGATGAGCGCGACAGCGGCGAGCATGACGAACAGCAGAGCGGTCCTCGCGGCGAGCACGTGCGTCACGGGTTTAGCATGCTTCCCATTTCAGGTCGATCACGCCTGCGAGACTGATGGTGGCGCGATTCGGCAGATCGGCCGCCGCGTTTCTGCCTACCGGCTTGCCGTTTACGGCGGTGCCGAACTGGCTCACGTCTTCGATGGTGAAACGGCCCGTTTCAGGATCGCGGCGGATGCGGCAGTGTTCGCGCGAAACATCGGGCAGTGTATCCAGCTTCACATCGACCCAGTAAGATCGGCCCCCGCGCCCGATGACGATCTTGTTCGTGGTCATCTCGAAGTTTTTCTGGCCGTGCTCATCGGCATAACGAAGGTACGCAAAGGCGCGGCCTTTTGTGCGGTCCTCGAAACTGCCCTCTAAAGAGGACGGGGAAGCCGCCGGCGGCGTTGCGGGCGCAGCCGAAGGTGAGGCTTCGTTAATCTGCTCCGGTGGCGCCGCGCGTTGCGTGGGAAGAGCCTCCGGTTCCACCTCGGGCCTCGCGGGGAAGATGCGCCGCGTAAGCGATCCGCCACCGTATTCGGTTTTCTCCGGCGCGCCGAGTTCCGAGTAAATTTCGATTTCTCCGGGCTTCAGTTTGCCGTCGAGGTCGGGAAAGATATCGACGATCCACTGCGGCGCTGCGCGAACGAACTCACCCGCAGGCGCCCCGGCTTCCCCGGCGCCGATTTTTTCCAGCAGGGACGACGCGCGCCGGCGCTTCGAACCGTTCCACTTCGCGAGGCGCTCATCGAGAGCGGCGCGAATCTCTCCCGCGATGAAAGGCGTAACATTGCGGAATGGTTCGTAATCGTCCGGGTTCAGATAGATGCGATAGATAGCGGGAACGAGGGTTTTGCGACGTATGCGAAAAAGCCCCTCCTCCATGTTGCGCAGAACCTCTCCAATGAGGTCGTCACCCTGGAGACGGCCCGCCGCGCGGCCAGTCATGCTGATTATTGTAAGCGGGCTGGACGTGACATGCGGGACAACGAACATCGGAACGCCGGTTGCAGAAGTTCGTCCAATCAGATGATGAAATCCATACTACTGGGTCTTTTGGCGACGGGACTGTCCTTTGGCCAGTCGATTTCTTTGGGAGTACTGGGCGGAGCGCCGTTCACGGATGTGGTGAACAACGGAACCGTGAACCCGATAAAAACTGTAGTAAACAGCTCGAATTTCACCTTCGGGCCGTCGGTGCAGTTGAATTTGCCGCTCGGGTTGAGAGTAGAAGTGGATGCGCTCTACCGGCCGTACGGGTTCAACCTCTACAACGCTCTGACAGGATCGCCCGCGAACAACGGAACCAGCGTTTCCGGGCAGCGGTGGAGTTTCCCGGTGCTGGCGCAATACCGGTTCTCGTTTCCGATCGTGAAGCCGTTCCTTGAAGTGGGGCCGTCGTTCGAGCATCTGACGGGAACCGGAGGACTGGTCAATGGGATTACCGGTCCCGGGCGCCTGCTGCATTCCTCGGGCGTCGGCATTGTGCTCGGCGGCGGCGTGGATGTAAAGGTTCCTTTCGTTCGGCTGAGCGCGGAACTTCGGTACACGCGCGAAACAGTATCGAACTTCTCCGGCATTTCGAATCTGAATCAGGCCGAGGTGCTGTTCGGTATTCACTTCTGATCGAGTGGGTTCCACCGCGGATTGTGCGCGCCGCGGCTCACTCCAGGATGAAATATCCCGGCCGGAACCGCACCCCGACGTTCGGGCTGCTGACTTCAACTCGGATCGTGTGATAGCCCGGGTCGGGATGAGTGGGCATGTATGTCAGCAGGTATTCGGTGTGCAGTTCTTCTCCAATCAATGAAATCGCGGTCTCGATTTCCCGCAGCCGGCGAAACGGGATGCGCCGGCCGCCGGTCTCGGCCACCATCACGGAGACGGGATCGTCATGCCGGAGCGTCCTGGCATCGCGATAGATGTCGGGGACAATCCTGGCGAGGTCCGCGGTACCCATAATGCCGCTGTCGGAAGCCGCGAAAGCGCCTTTCGGTGAGTCGATACGCACGGATTTGCCTGCGAGTTGCCTGCCTGCGCGCGGCATGGCTACGTTATAGAGCGTGATGTTGGCGCGCTCAAGGCGGCTGAGCACCTCCGGCAACTTCGCCGTGCTTGCGATGTCACTCGACTGCGCGATCAGAAGAATCACGCGGCGGAACGGGGCTGCCATCTGCTCCAGGTCTCCGGCCGCTTCGGTGATCGCATCCAGCGCCTGGCTTTTATCGTCGAGCGTCGGGGCCATCGCAGCGAAGGCGGCGTCGAGAAGGTCCGTGCGGCGGGTCCACGCCTGCCGTCTCTTCACGCCATCCGCGAAGGTGATCACGGATGCCTGTCCATTGCGGCCCACGATGAGAGCTTCGACCGGACTGCGCATGCGGCGGACCTGAGGTAGCCACGCCCTCGCGGCATCGCTCGTCTGCACAACCACGGCGAGCGCGACCGGTTCATCGACGTAATCGAAATCGAACTCCTGCGGGCGGCCGTTGTCGAACAGCTGGAAATCGGCATGACGGAGCTCCCGGATGAACCTGCCATCCGGCGTGGCGACAACAACCGGGACGGTGACCGCGCGGACCGGCACACGGAAAACGGTTTGCGGCGAAACCGTGCCTGCCATCAGCACGGCAGTGAGTATCCGCCGGATCATTTTTTTCTCCACATTGGGTCCTTGCCGCCGTGATTGGCTATAGTGTTCCGAGGAGGAAGCATGGCTGCTGGCGGTTTTAAGGCATTCCTGATGCGGGGCAACGTAGTGGACCTCGCGGTCGGCGTCGTAGTTGGCGCCGCGTTCGGTGCGGTGGTGACGTCGTTGACGAAAGATCTTCTCACGCCTCTGATCGCGGCCGTGGTGGGCAAGCCGGACTTTTCGGCCATTCAGTTCACCATCAATGGAAGCAAATTTCTGGTGGGCGATTTCATCAATGCGATCATTTCGTTCATCCTGATTGCGGCGGCCGTCTATTATTTTGTTGTGCTGCCGGTGAACGCGCTGGTGGAGCGGATGCGCAAAGCTCCCGTTCCTGCCGATCCCACCACCAGAAAATGTCCGGAGTGTCTGAGCGAGATTCCGCTCGATGCGCGCCGATGCGCATTCTGTACTTCAACCCTGTCGGCCGGCCGCGCAAGCGCGTAGCCGCTCCTGTCAGCCGATGAACCGGCTGGCGGGAATCCATCCCAGAGAAACGCCCGTCATCACGGCGCCGATCAGGACGATCACGGCCGCGGATAACACTGGAAGGTAGCGCGCGGCCGGTTGGTTCATTCGCCGGCTTTCGGGGATCAGGCGCTTTGCGTAGAGCACCGCCATCCCCGTGCCTGTCAGCACGATAGCAAGGCCCAGGCTGAACGCGCAAAGCAGAATCAGGCCGAGGCCGGTATGCCCAAGTGAGATCGCGCTCAGCAGCAGGATGAGCGCCGAGGGACACGGAACCAGTCCGCCGCTCGCGCCGAGAGCAATCAGGCTGCGCATGCTGATGTCGCCCTCGGGCAGGGCGTGCGTGTGCGCGTGGCCGTCGTGCGTGTGAGTGTAAGCGGGAGCATGCGCGTGATCGTGATGGTCATGGACGTGGACATGATCATGGTCGTGGCCGTGGTCGTGGGGACCGTGATGATGGTGGCCGGCGGGATGCTGATGCCCCTCAACATGTGAGTGGCTGTGCTCGTGGTGGTGGTCATGCGGATGCTGGTGATCAGCCGGCTTTAGAGATCGCGCTCTTCTCCATAACAGAATCGCGCCGATCCAGAAAATCGACAAACCTGACACAATGCCGAGCACCCGCGAGATTCGGTCCGGCATCACATACCGGGAGATGAACAGGGTGGCGATGCCAAGCAGGAAGACGCTGATGGTGTGCGTGAAGGTGACGCTGGCGCCCAGCAGCGCCGCGTGTCTGGGTGTTCCCCTCGCGCCCACCAGATAAGCCGCCACCATGGTCTTCCCATGGCCAGGCTCGAGCGCGTGCAGGGCGCCGAACCAGAAGGCCAGCGCGAGAAGCGTAATCAGGATCGGCGCAGAGATGGTCTTGCGGCGCAGGATCGTGGAGATCGCATCGGACCGAACCGAACCGCGCGTTTGAGCATCACGCGGCTTCGATTGAATCTGCCCGGGCGCCTGCGTCTGGTCCGCGCGCGATGGCACGATCACCGGAGGGGTCGACTGTGAAATCAGGCCCGGCGCAGGCCGCCAGTCCATCCAGGCCGAGGTTTCGTTCAGCGGCGTGCGGTCTTCGGGGATGGATCTGAGTTCCGCAGTCGCGTCGTTTGAGCCGTTCGATGCCCGCGTGACTTCAGCGCCGGGACCCGGAACGATGATGATCTCCCGCCAGCCTGAACGTGAGGGGAAGTTATGATCCTCGAATTCGAAGCGTCCGCCTTTCCCCGGCACGCTGAGGACGAGCGTCGCTCGCATGGTCGCGAGATCGCCCGGCGAGTCCCGCACGTCGATTTTGGACGATTCGAGTTCGGGCTTGAGCGCCACGCCGTCTTCACGAAACGACAAATTGCTGACCCATTCGGGAACGTGCGCGGGAGCGGCCTGCTCCAGACCGGTCCGATCGATGCGCCACGCGCTCATGAGCTCGAAAACCGGCATTTCCCCGAGATCGAGAACGTAAGTGACGTTCACGCCGCGCTCGCCCGGCTGCACGCGCGCCAGCCGGTTCACGCTCAGGTTTCCC
>DAIDJK010000113.1 GCA_027450225.1 Bryobacterales bacterium
TGGGACTGCGGCGAATGGGGCCGATCGGTTCGAAACCGGCGATCAGCCCGCCCGTCGATCCCGGGAACAGGCGGACGTCCGTGATGGCGCGGTTTTTCTCGCGATACGCGCGCTGGCTCTTGCCCGTGTGCAGATCGATGCGGTAAACCTCGCTCGGATATTCGAATTCGTCTTTGAATTCGATCAGACCGAGTCCGGTACCCTGCGGCGTCATGCTGATTTGGGTGATCTGACCGAACAGAGAAGCCTCGTTCGGTTTCCAGGTTTTGCCGCCGTTGGTGGTTTCGAGAAGAATGCTGAGATGCGGAACCAGTGGCCGGGTCTTGAGCTGCTCGGTGTCCATCCAGTCCGGGCCGCCCTTCTCGGGAGGAACGTTCCAGCCGGAGATGATGCCGTTGTTACCGGCGAACGCGATTTCTCCGAATGTGGTGTAGTTCGGGTCCCCCTGGACTTCCTGCACGATCGGCAGCAGTGACCAGGTTTCGCCGCCGTCACTGGTCTGGAAGACGCGCTTTTTCAGCCCGGCCGCGTAGCCGTGCTGGCGATCGAGGAACCAGACGCGGAGAATGTCGGCCGGAGAGTTCCGCAGCTTCGACCAGGTCTTCGCGCCATCTTCGGTGAACCAGATGCCTTTTTCGCCGACCATCCAGCCGACGGACGGATCGAGGAAGAAGAGCGCGATGCCTTCTTCCTTCAGCGGCTGCTCGGTCCAGTGCGCTCCGCCATCCGCGGTGAGAAGAGAGATCGGATGGTCCTTGCCACGGCGATCGGTGGTGACGCCACAGGCGATACCGTGTTGCGCATCCGGAAAACGGAGATCGTTCAGCGAGAGAGTGCTGTCCATTTCACGGTAGCGGTATTGGATATCGAACCGCTGTTCCGCGAAGCAGGGAAAATGGAGCGCCGCGCCGGCCAGAAGCAGAGCGGGAATAAGTCGGTTCATTGGCTGGAGATTCTTGGGCGGAAGCCGCCTGATGAGAGGACGAGTTCCGCGTGGTTGATGGATTCGACGGTTTGCGGCGACATGCGGGCGAGCGCAAGGGCGCAGCCAACCTGCTCGCCCACGGTGGTGAGCACTTCCATTTCGCCGCCGGTGTGCTGATGAACGTGCCGGTGCTGGATATTGATGACGCCCACCACTCGATTGCGCGCGATCACGGGCGCGGAGAGAAACGCTTCAAACGTGTCTTCGGGCAGTTCGCCGAAAAACTTGAATCGGGAATCGCGATACGCCTCGCGCGAGATGGCGAGCAGACGGCGTTCGCGCGCCACCCAGCCCGTCAAACCTTCGTTGAGCTTCAGGCGCACGCGTCCGATTTCGGCGTCGTGCGCCGTATTGGAAGCGCAGAGGACGAGTTCATCGCGATCGCAGAGATAAACCAGACAGGAATCGCACTCCGTAAATTCGACGACGAGCGCGACAATGCCCTGCAGGACCTCCTGAAGGCTCATGTCCCGCACCATGAAACGGCTAACCTTTTGAAAAAGCCTGAGTTGCTGTTCTATCCGTTGCAGTCGCGCTTCCAGCTCTTTTGCCTTCGGCACGGTTTCATTATAGTCTGGGGCCAAGTGACGCAATTGCCGCTACTTTCGCCTTTGTTTTCTGGCCGGCGCTGATGGCGGAAGAGTTTCACGCGGATCTTTCCCCGGCAACGGACGAAGCGCCGGGCGCGATTCTGGACCGTCTGCCTTCGGCGCGCGCGCTGGGGGCGTTGCGCATGGAGGCGGTGCAGGCATTTCTTTCGCTGCCGCGGGTGGGCATAGGGATCGGAGGGTTTCTGCTTGGAGTGCGCGGGCCGAAGCCGCAGATCCGGGACACGGTGGAAATCCCCTGCTCGCATGCGCGCGGCCCGTCGTTTCTTCTGACACAGGAAGAAATCGGGCACGCCGGGGAACTGAAGGCAGCGGCCGGGGCGCGCGTTCTCGGCATGTACGTTTCGAAGACGCGCGGCAAGGCCGAACCGGCCACGCCCGATCTGGTTTCATTCGACGCCATTTGTCCGGAGACGGGGCAGATTCTGCTGATCATCCGGCCGAGTACGATTGAGCCGGTGCGCGCGGCGATATTCACTCGCCGCGATGACAATTCGGTGCGGCTCGAATGCGAATGGGAGATGAAGCCGCCCACGCCGGAGGAACTGGCGTACGAGCCCGAACCCGAACCGGCGGTCGCAATCAGCCCCGTGACGGCCGTGAAGGCAGCCGCCGCTGCCGCGCCGCCCGAGCCCGCCGCAGCGGAGGAACCGCGGGAGAAGAAACCCGAGGCCGTGAAGATGGAAGCTCGGCAGCCCCCGGCCCCGTTGCCCGCGCCTGAGCCGGCAATGCCCGCGATCCGCTTCGGGGCGAGTTCAGTCCTTTTTCGTGAAGCCCCTGTTCGGCAGCCGGGCGGTTTGCGGCGAACTCTGGTTTATCTTTCCGTGGCCGCGTCGCTGCTGGTGGCGGCGGCCGCGGGCATGCGCCTG
>DAIDJK010000114.1 GCA_027450225.1 Bryobacterales bacterium
GCAGCCAGATTTCTTCTCGTTTCGCGATCTCCGCAATCGAGGGAATCGGATCAATCGACGTCGTCGACGTTGTTCCTGCCGTCGCCACAATGCAGCACGGCCGCAGGCCTGCGGCCCTGTCGCGGGAGATCGCCTTCAGCAGAACTTCCGGCTGCATCCGAAACTCCGCGCCCGATTCGATCTTCCTCACGTGCTGGCGGCCGAAGCCCAGCGCCATCGCGCCCTTCTCCACCGACGAATGCGCCTGGTCGGACGCATAGACGATCAGGTCGTTTGGCGCTCCCGCATCCCGCGTCTCGGGCGCCGCGGCGACGCGCGCCGCCGCCAGCGCATGCAGCGTGCTCGTCGAGGCCGTATCGAGAATCATCCCGAACCACTCGCGCGGCAAATCGAGCCAGGCGAGCAGCCAGCGCAGCGTCGCCACCTCGAGTTCCGTCACGGCGGGCGACGTTTTCCATAGAATGCCGTTCGCATTCAGCGCCGCCGCCAGCAGTTCGCCGAGTATTGCCGGACCGGAGGATGTGTTCGCAAAATAGGCCAGAAATTCCGGGCTGTTCCAGTGCGTGATGCCCGGCAGAATCAGCTTCTCGAAATCGGCGAAGATACGTTCCATCGGCTCGCCGTGTTCGGGTCCGCCGGCGGGCAGCGCGTTCAGAATTTCATTCGGCTGTACCTGGGCCAGCACGGGATATTGGCGGGGTGATTCCAGATAATCCGCCACCCAGTCGATCAGCCGGTGTCCCCATTCGCGAAACTCAAGCACGCGCCACCGCTTTCTTCGTTACCGGCAGCCATTCCCGGAACCACGTTTCGAAGGCTTCCATCTCGCCCGCGCGCGCCGGTGAGAGCGGATTCATGGGCGGCCCGCACTTCTTTCCACGAAGCTCCACCGCGCGGCGAACCCCCACGGGGGCAGGGAAGCGCTCGATCCACTCGATGAACTGCTGCAGCCGCGAGTCGGCCTCGCTCGCGCGCGCCTCATCGCCTGCCGCAATCGCTGTTCCCAGCGCAACCAGCACTTCGGGTATTGCGGCCGCGCACCCGGAGACCACCCCATCGGCGCCTGCCCGCAGCGCCCGCCCGGCAATCCGGTCATTCCCCGCCAGAACCGCGAATTCTCCCTCTTTTCGCAACGCCAGCAGTGTTTCGAAATAGCTCCAGTCGCCCGCCGAGTCTTTGATCCCGGCGAATAATCCCGACGCCGCGAGGCGCGCCACGGTCTCGCTCGCGATGCCGGTTGTGAACTGTGGAATGTTGTAAAGCAGAATCGGCACGGCGCCGCCAGACGCCTGCGCAAATTCGAGCAGATACGCTTCCACCTCTTCCTGCTCATAGCGAAAAAAGTATGGCGGCATCACCAGCAGTGCATCCGCGCCGGAAGAGACTGCCTCATCGGCCAGCTGCACGGCGCCGTCAAACGAAGAATGCGAAATACCGGCGATGACCGGCGAGCGGCTGCGCTTCATGCCCAGATAGACAAGCCTCTGGCGGTCGGTGAAACTGAAATCGACAAATTCGCCAGTCGAGCCGAGAATGCAGATTCCGTCCGCTCCAGCCTCCGCGGGGAAGTCAATCAATTCGAGCGCGGCGGAAAAATCCAGTTCCAATGTGCGCTCGCGGCGAGGCGTCGGAATCGCGGCGAAGATGCCCTTCAGCCGGATTTGTCGCGAGGCGCGCGGCATCATTCAACGGTTCTGCTGCTTGTACAGGGGCGTGAGCACCAGATTCCGGAACTCGACCGGTCCGTGATCGCCCTGCAGTTCGATCGAGCCCGGTTCCGCCTCGAACGGCGAAAACGCAATCGCTGTCAGACCGTCGATTGGCTGCTTCACGATAATCGGCCTTCCGTTGAGCGTCACGCTCACATCGCGCCCCACCAGCCGGATGTCGACGGTCTGCCATTCACCGGCCAGTTTGCTCGCATTCACAAGCGGCTTGATTCGGCTGTAAAGCGCCCCGTTGATGTGCGACTCCACCGGTTTGCCGTAATCGTCCTGAATCTGCACCTCATACCGGCCACGCAGCCCGATACCGCTGTTGGACCCCTTCGCCACGTTGTATTCGGCATGCAGGATGAAATTCCAGTACCGGCCATCGGTAATCAGGTTCGCCGCGTGGCCGGTGCTCTTCAGAAAACCATCCTCCACCGTCCAGCCCAGGTTCGCGCCCGGCTCGAGGCTTGTCCAGCCAGCCAGATCCTTGCCGTCGAAAAGCGTCACCGATTCGCCCTTCCGCCATGTTCCATCATCGTGGTCGCGGATTACAGGGGCGCGGTAGCCCGTGAATTTCACCGGCTCCGCGTTCGGGCTCGTCATCTGGCCGTCCAGATCGCCGTTCGCGTATTTCGCCTCATAGAAAAGATCGGGCCGGCCGTTCTTGCCGTGCCACGTCCAGTGCAGGACGTGATCGGAGATCGAGATGTCCTCGATGGTGTTTGTATCGCCACCGGGGAAACCGACGAATTTCCCTTTCGGAGTTCCTGTTTCGGCGCCGGAGACCTCAAGCCACCAGGCCTTGTCCGCCGGCGTCTTTTGCACCGCGATGTCCCAGCGTCCGTTGAAATCGGCGTCAGTATTGTCTGGCGCCGCGCCATAGGCGAGATTCGAGAAAGTTAAAAGGGCGCAGAGCGATAAGCTAAACGCAAAGACAGAAGAGCGGGTTCCTGTTCGCATGGCGTTCCCCTTCCGGCCAGGATATCAAACCCGCCTGGATCGCCAGTGTTCGACGGCGCCAGCGGCGGCCAGCGAACCCGGAGCCTGGAAGCTGCACATCCGAAAAGATCGAATGTCGACCGATGGCACGAGGCCAGGTTCTCTGATCGAAGGGGCGTTACAGTGTCGAAGTATCCGGGACCAGCGTGTTATTCGAGCCTGACTAAGGGCAGGGAGAAACCGCTTGCCAGGAAAGGCTGCAATTGCTCTGCTGATTCAACTTGGTTTCTTTCTGTACATCCACACTTTTCATCGTTGCTTTTTCACGAGCCCTGAAGATAGAATCAACCCCATCAGCTTCGCGCACTCAGGAAATCGCGCCGGCAGTTCCGGCTGGTTTCCCTGTTTTCCGCGCACGAGGGGAAGTGAAATGCGAAAAATTGAAAGGCTGATCATCGAATCAGCATTAAGTCTTTTCTGCGCCGCTGCCATAGCGCCGACGTTGTCTGCGCAGGTCTATAGCGGCACCCTGACTGGCGTGGTTACCGATCCAGCCGGCGCCGTGGTTCCTGGCGCGACAATTACCCTTACCGACGAGAACAAGGGGTTTACGTTTAGTACCAAGACCGAGCAGGACGGTCGGTATGTACTGCGGAATCTTGCCCCCGGCAACTACACTCTCGACGCTGCATATTCCGG
>DAIDJK010000115.1 GCA_027450225.1 Bryobacterales bacterium
TGTCAAGCAGCTGCGGGGGCTGATCGGATACCGTCTTCAACGCATCGCGGAACATCGATTCACAGAAAGGACAAGCGGCGGCGACGGTGGTGGCGCCGGTGGAAACCAGTTCCTGGGCGCGCGCGATGTTGATGCGCTTGCCTTTTTCCTCGCCAAGAAACATCTGGCCGCCGCCCGCGCCGCAGCAGAAGGAACGTTCGCGATGGCGGGACGCCTCGACCAGTTCGCCGGCGCGCTCGACGATGGACCGCGGCTGGTCGTAGACGCCGCGATAGCGGCCGAGATAGCAGGGATCGTGATAGACGATCTTCTCGCGCGCGCCGCCGGACTGGGGCAAGCGGTCGCGGAAGCGGGCGAGGAGTTCGGAATGGTGCTCGATTTGAACGGTCTCGCCGGCTTCGCGCCAGTCCGTTCCCATGGTGCGCACGCAATGCGGGCAGATGCTCAGGATCTTTTTCGGGGCGGAACTGCGGATGTTTTCGAGATTTTCTTCGGCGAGGGCGGTAAAGAGAAGATCGTTGCCGAGCCGGCGCGCGGGGTCGCCATTGCACTTCTCTTTTCGAAGGACGCCGAAGCTGATGCCGAGATGGCGCAGCACTTTGGCGAGGGCCGTGACGGTCTCGCGGCCCGCCGCGTCATAAGCTCCCATGCAGCCGAGCCAGAGACAGTATTCCTGAGTGCCGTCGTAGAGAGGAAGGCCGGCGCGCTCGATGAATTTCTGGCGCTCGCTGGATGCCATGCCGAGCGAATTGCCGTTGCGCTCGAGGGTGAGGAAGAACTTGGTTCCATAGGAATCTTCCCATGCGCCCGTGTTCACGGCGCCGCGCCGCAGACCCACGATCATGGGCAGATGCTGGATTCCCACCGGGCACTGGAACTCGCAGCCGCCGCAGGTGGTGCACTGAAAAATAGCCTCTTCGGAGACATGCGCGCCGAGAACCGGCGTTTCCGAATTCGGCCCCGATTCGTTGAGATAAGCCCGGAGACCGAGGATAATCTCCTTCGGATTCAGGACTTTTCCGGTATTGAATGCCGGACAGTGCTGGGTGCAGCGGCCGCACTCGACACAGGAAAAAGCCTGCAGGGAATCCACCCAGGTGAGGTCCTTGCCGCCGACGATGCCGAAATCCTCGTCGCCGGCCAGCTTCGGAATATCGCTGAAGCGCTCGCGCTTGAGAAAAACAGTGGCGGGGCTGAGCAGCAGATGCAGGTGCTTCGTGTGCGGAATAAGAGGGAGGAACGCGAGGATGCAAAGGGCATGCGCCCACCAGACGGCGCGGCCGCCGAGCGTGGTCTCCGGCCAGACGAAGCCCGCGAGATAGGTCACCATGAGCAGGAAAATGAGCAGCGCGATGATGCCGGATTCCGGCGCAACTTTGCCGAGCCAGATGGGGTGGGCGATGAAGCGGCGCGCGGCGAGATAGAGAATGCCGACGGAAACCGCGACCGCGAAGACCGCGACGAACAGGAAATAGGCCCGGCCGAAACCGGCATCGCGATTCAGAACCGCGAGACCGAAGCCGGTGGCGAAGTGATTGACGGTGATGAGCGCGAAGGCGCAGAAGCCCCAGAAGACGAAGGCGTGGGCAAGACCGGCCAGCGGGCGCTGGCGGATCACTTTCGATTGAAAGAGCACTTCGCCGGTGAAGATGCGCAACCGCTCCGGCAGGGAACCGAGGTGAAAATCAGGGGCATCTTTCGAGGCGCGAATGATCTTCGCGACGCGGCGAAAGCGCATCCAGAATCCCCAGGCGGAGGCGCAAATCAGGATGAGAAGAACGATACGTTCCGGTATTGAAAAAGGCATTACGCCGCTGGTTTGAACCCCGTTATATAACCTCCGGAACCGTACCGGAGTGATGTTTCAAGCACTCGCACCGATGCTACCATTGGAACCTATGGTCTCGTTTCGCCGACCAACGGCGGTGATGCCGGAGCCCTGCCTGTGAAGCGTGTGCTCGTGTCGGGAGCCGCGGGTTTCATCGGCTCACATCTCAGCGACCGGCTGCTCGCCGAAGGTTTCGCGGTGGTTGCGGTGGACAATTTCATCACCGGCCACGAACGGAATATCGCTCATCTGGCCGACGAACCGCGATTCGAGTTCCGGCGGCAGGACGTGAGCGTTCCGTTTGAAATCGCGGGTTCACTCGACTACGTGATCCACGCCGCTTCGCCGGCGAGTCCGAAAGATTATCTCGAACATCCGATTGAAACTCTGGACGTGGGTTCGGCGGGCACGAGGAACATGCTCGAGATCGCGCAGAGCCATGGCGCGAAGTTTCTGATCACATCGACTTCGGAGTCCTATGGCGATCCGAGCGTGCATCCGCAGGTGGAAACTTACTGGGGCAACGTGAACCCGGTGGGTCCGCGTTCCTGCTATGACGAAAGCAAGCGGTTTGCGGAAGCGATGACGATGGCTTTCCATCGCGCGCGCGGCGTTCGCACCAGCATCGCGCGTATTTTCAATACCTACGGCCCGCGCATGAAACTGAACGACGGGCGCGTGGTACCGGCGTTTCTCGACCAGGCTCTGCGGGGCGAAGCGATCACGATCTTCGGCGACGGTTCGCAGACGCGAAGCTTCTGCTATGTGAGCGATCTGGTGGATGGCCTTTACCGCCTGATGCTTTCGGACGAAGTTTATCCGGTGAATCTGGGCAATCCGCGCGAGATGACGATTCTGGAATTCGCGGAAAATATTGCGGAATCGCTCGGATTGCAGGCGGGATTCGCGTACCATCCGCTGCCGGAAGACGATCCCAAACAGCGGCAGCCGGATATCTCGAAAGCCAGACGGGTACTCGGCTGGGAACCGAAGGTTCCGCTCGAAGAGGGCATTCGCAGAACCGTCGATTACTTCCGGCATTTGCAGCCGCCACCGAGGGCTGAAGCGAACTCGACGCCTGCGTTCGCCACGTCTTAACCAATTCCTGGCTTGTCCCTGCGACGCTGTCCGCATATAGTAGCCCGAGGAGTGTGTCGTGCGACGAATCTTCGTGTGCTGCTGCGGCATTTCGGTTTTCTTCTCGATGGCCTTCGATTCGCCGGCCAGAGCGGAATTCATTACCGAAACACTTCCGACCGTCTCGGTCAGCGGCGGCGGGTCCTGCCAGTCGTTTTTCCCCCCGGTGGTTCCCTGCCCTTCGGCTACGGGCAGCCCGGTCGATTTCAGTTTGCCGCAGTTCAACCCCGCGCGCGGAACGCTGACCGGCATCTTCCTGAGCCTCGATGCCTTCACGACCGGGACCGCGACGTTCACCAATGCTCCTATCGATTGCGGCGGGGCGACGATCTGCCATAATAACGCCGGCGCTCTGCTGACATACGGATTCACCGGCTCCGTCTCTACCGGCGGGTCGAATTTCCCGGTATCAGCCACTTCTCCAGAAAACGTATCGCTCCTGGCACCTTTGCCGCCGGCCGGCGGGACTGTGGATTTCGGGTGGTCACTGCTCTCCGATGCGTTCTTCTTTTCGCAACCGGCCGCCGATCCGTTCGTCGGAAACGGCTCCGTAATGTTTACGATTGCGCCGACATTGAGCCTGGTTGTGGCGGAGGCGGATTCGTTCACGGTGACGGCGAGCGGCGGAAAGGTCGACGCGATGCTCAATTACGAGTACACGCCGCCGGCCGTGCCCGAACCGTCGCTTGTGGCGGCGACTGGCGGAGTGTTCGGGCTGCTGGTGCTGGGAGTGCGACGGAAAAGCGCTTCCGCGCCACCGCTCCGGAGTTAGCAGGCCCACAGGCTGTTGGGACGAGCGCCCAGCACCGGCGGGGCCGATTTGCCGCAGCAACGCTTGTATTTTTCGCCCGATCCGCAGGGACACGGGGCGTTGCGGGCGATATTGGGCAAGAGCACCGGACCGGACGCGGGAGCGGATTGGCTTTGTTTTGCAAAAACCGGTTTCGCGGGAGCTGAAACGTCGGCCGCGGCCGGAGCAGGGGATTCGAGCCGCTTGAGTTCATCGATGCTGCGGCGAAGTTCGGCCTCCCAGGGCGCCCACTCGGAAACGGGATTGGCGCGGAGGCGGCGGAGTTCGGCGAGGGACCGATGCAGGGTGCGTTGCGCGGCGGCGCGGGCGCGGTCTATTGACGCCTGCAGACGATCGAGATCCAGGTTTTCAAGGTCCGGCGCGGAAGCATCATCCCCGAAGAGATTCGATTCG
>DAIDJK010000116.1 GCA_027450225.1 Bryobacterales bacterium
GAGATAATGCGCATCGAACCGGTCGAGATCGAGCGCCTGGCCGGTGCCTTCCCCCGCCGCCCGGAAGGTGATTTCGCGAAGCCGGCCGATTTCCTTCAGAACCAGCGGGATTTGACCAGAGCCAGCTAGATAAACCGAGAATTCGCGGGTTTGTTCGAGCAGCGCGTCCGAAGGCAATGCCGCGATCTCCCGTTCGAGATCAGCCGGCGCAGCGGCGTCCGCGATGGGAGCCGGCGACGGCTGCACGGCCGCAACCACGGTGCTGCGCCGGTTTCGGTACGCGCGGCGCGCCAGGAGTTCCGAACGAAGCCGCAGATACTGAATCGCTTCTCTGTCCTTGGGAATGGAATCGAAGTAAGACGCGTCGATAGCCGATCCGACGAGAATCTCCACGGCCTTGCCCCGCTTGTTCAGCAATTCCGATGGCAGCGCGGCCGTACGCAGACGTGGATGAACCATGCCGAGCATCTGGAATCCGACGCTGTTGGCGCCCAGCACCAGAATCGGCAGAGCCCTGGCTCGCGTGATGCGGATGAGCCGGGCGGCGGTCGGAAGCCATTCCGGATCGCGAATGGCTCGTGATTTCAGGTCGAAATGCGCAACTTCTCCGGCCGGAAATATAAGCAGCATCCCGCCGCCTCGCACGTGCGCGATGGCCTGTTTGAGCGCGCGGCTGTTCGCAGCGCGGCTGTCGGGCCGGTCGAACGGGTCGATGAAAATGCAGAAGGGCGCAAGCTCAGGCAGTTCCCCGAGAAGATGGTTCGTCAGAACCCGTACATCCTGGCGAATGCCCGTGAGAAGTTCAGCCAGCAGGACGCCGTCCAGTATCCCAAACGGGTGATTGGAGACCGCGATAACCGGACCTGATGCCGGAATACGCTCCCGATCCGCGGGTGCGATACAGGCGCCGATGTCGAGCTCTTCCAGCAGCGCGGAAGTAAATCGAGGCTTCGTGCGGGCCTGATCGTAGAGCTTTTCCAGCTGGTCAATCCGCAGCAGCCGGTTCACGCCCGCCGCCAGTGGCCGGGGCAGGCGGTTGGTGGGAAACGACGAGAACGGCACACCTCACGCTAGCGTTCGATTCATTACTGCTTTGTGACGGATGCGTTGAATTATTGCGGCAACGGCTGCATGCCCACCATCCCGGCCCGCCTTGCCCGCGGGTACAGGGTTTGCAATCCACGGCCGTTCAGGTGATACTCTTGTTTCCCGTAATTGCTTCATTCGCGAGAGTTTGGCAAAATCGTTGGAAAGGAATGAGATGACGAAAGCCGATCTGATCGAGGAGGTCTCCCGCGCCGTCGAGATGACCCGCAAGGAGTCGGAGGTCATCGTCGAGGCGATTTTCGACAGCATCGTACGTTCTCTCCGGACGGGCGACAAAATCGAAATCCGCGGTTTCGGAAGCTTTCGCACGCGCCAGCGACAGTCACGCATCGGCCGCAATCCCAAAACGGGAACGCGCGTCGAGGTGCCGGCCAAAAAAATTCCTTATTTCAAACCGAGTAAGGAACTGAAAGACGTAGTAAATGCGAGCGCTCACGACGGCGACACGCCTTCCCCCGCGCCCGTGCAGCAGCCCGGCCCGCAAGCGTAGTGGATTATCTCTGGAGTCCATGGCGGTATCAGTACCTGACCGACACCAGGCGGCCTTCCGGCTGCATTTTCTGTCAGATGGCGGCGGAAACCAACGATCGGGAGAATCTGATCGTCCATCGCGGCGCCGCCAATTTCATCGTCTTGAACCGCTTTCCGTACACCAGCGGCCACCTGATGGTCGTTCCATACCGTCACACGGCCGAACTCGCTGAAATCGACCCCGACACAGTGAGCGAACTGATGCTGCTCACACAGACAGCCACCCGTCATCTGCGCTCAATCTACCGCCCGGATGGGTTGAATCTCGGCATGAATATCGGGGAAAGCGCCGGGGCCGGGATCGCCGGGCACCTCCATATGCACGTCCTTCCCCGGTGGCGCGGCGATGCCAACTTCATGACAACCGTGGGAGAAACGCGTGTCCTTCCCGAGGAACTCGACGTCACCTGGCAGAAACTGAGCCAGGCTTTCGGAACAGCAAAGCCACAAAATGTATTCGAATGAACATTTTAGCGAAGCTAACTAATCGATGATCCCCATCCGCTGACCGACGCGCCGGAAGATATCGAGCGCGCTGTCCAGCTCCTCGCGCGTATGGGTTGCCGTCACGATCGTTCGCACGCGGGCTCTGTCGCGCGCCACCGTCGGAAACCCAATCCCCGTAGCCAGCACCCCTTCGCGGAACAACTCCGCCGAAAACTGATGTGCGCGCGCCGCCTCGCCGACAATAACGGGAGTGATCGGCGTTTCGCTGATCCCGGTATTGAAGCCCGCCGACGTCAGTCCCCGCTTGAAATACCGTGTATTCTCCCAGAGACGTTCAATGCGCTCCGGCTCATTTTCGAGAACGTCGAACGCGGCGAGGCACGCGGCCGCCACCGCGGGCGGGTGCGAAGTCGAAAAGAGAAACGGCCGCGCGCGATGGTAGAGAAATTCGATCAGATTGCGGCTGCCGCAGACGTACCCCCCAAGGACACCAACAGCTTTCGAAAGCGTTCCCACCTGAACATCGACGCGTCCGTGAAGACCAAAATGGTCCACCGTGCCACGGCCGTTGCGGCCCAGCACGCCCGAAGAATGCGCGTCGTCGATCATCATGATCGCTCCGTATCTCTCGGCCGCCTCCACCAGCTGCGGCAGCGGCCCGATGTCCCCATCCATCGAAAAAACGCCGTCCGTAATAAGAAGCTTTCGCCCCGGTTTTCCTTCGAGTTCCGCAAGAATGCGCGCCGCGGCCTCGTGATCCTTGTGCGGGAATACATGGATTTTCGCCTTTGACAGACGGCAACCGTCAATGATGCTCGCGTGGTTCAGTTCGTCCGAGATGATGTGATCTTCCGGCGTCAGGATCGCGGAAACCGTGCCGGCATTCGCGGCGAAACCCGACTGGAATACCACGCATGCCTCCACGTTCTTGAACCGCGCAATCCGGCGCTCGAGTTCCATATGGAGTTCCATGGTTCCGGAAATGGTCCGGACCGCGCCGGATCCCGCGCCATACCGGCGAGTTGCGTCGATTGCCGCTTCGATCACCTTCGGGTGGGTGGTCAGACCGAGGTAATTGTTGGAAGCGAGATTGATGACTTCCCTGCCGTCGAATTTCGATTCGGCGGCGCAGGCGCTCTCGAGAACGCGCAGGCGCTGGTAGGTGCCGGCGCCCTTCCATTCGGCGATCTGGTCGCCAAGGTACGCGAGTGGGTCCGTGCGTGTTGCGGTTGCCATGCGCTCTTATTCTCGCGCCGGCGCAGCAGCCTCGTCACGTCACATCGGGCAGGTACATGGAAATCATTTCCCTGAACTCACGCGCCGTAACGATCTGAAACCGGCAATCGAGACAGGTGAAGCGCCGGATTTCCTGCTCGGCCCGTTCGCAATCCGTCATCGGCGTCACCAGGTGCAGTTCCCCAGGGGTGACCCGGAACGCGAGAACCTGCATCTCTCTTGCCAGCCGGGCCGGAAGAATGCGCACCGCCTTTTCGGAAATCTCGTGCGCCGGCGGCTTTCCGAACGCTACGCCGTGGCTGCGCGCCATCGATTCGCGAAGAGCGCGGTCGGAAATAAGCCCCAGAGCCAGCAGACGCGCCCCCAGATCTTCGCCCGCGGAAAGTGCGCTTCTGGCGGACTCCAGATCTTCGCGCCGGATGTGACCGAGCGCTACCAGAACCTCTCCAATCGGCTGGCGGCGCCCGGCAAGAGCGGATCTGGACGGATAGAGGTGATCGGTTTTCGCCCAAACCAGCGCTTTTCCTGAAATTCGCGACCGCGTGTACACGGAAAGAGCGCGGACCGTCGCAAGACAGTTCAGCCAGTTGGCGAGGAATGCCCGCGCCGGAGCAGCAGCCGCGAAACCCCAGCCATAGATGCGCGCGGAACAGCCCATTCGAATCGACGTGTTCAGAATCTGAAACGCGAAACCGGCGGCGCTCAAGCGGACCGCGAACGCTGACTGCCGCGCAAGCCCCCATGGCTGGTGCGTCATGCCCGCAAACGTCAGCGTCGCCAGCCCATAGAGAAACAGGATATTGGCCAACGGCGCGACAACGTTGCTCACCAGACCCTTCCTGTCCCGCCAGAACCAGTAGAGATAACGCACCGACTCCCGCGCCCCGTGAAACTCCCAGGACTGCAATGCGATCCCGATCACCCAGCGGCAGCGCTGCCGAACCGCCAACCCGAACCGGCGCGGAAAATACTCGCGCGTCGCCACGGGCCGACCATGCCGGATCTGCACAGGCACGAACTTCTGGCGGAAGCCGAGAGCGTGGATTCGCAGGCCGATTTCGTAGTCCTCCGTCAGCGACCGCGGCTCGAAGACACGATTGCTGTTCTTCTCCGCGAGTTTCTCGAGCGCCTTCCGCGAAAATCCCGCTCCCACGCCGGAGCACGGGATGAATCCGCCAAGAAAATGCCGCGCCTGCATATCCTTCATCTGGAATTCCGCGAATTCGTCGCAGTAGATCCCGTGCGTCATTTCGTGGAGCGGCGTTTTCAGCGCCAGAACCGGGATCTGCACCATATCGTTCGTCCGCGCGTAATAGTTCAGCCAGCGAAGCGCGTCCGGCTCCATGATGTCCTCGGCGTCGTGGATCACCACCATGTCGAAGCGCGCCCCGTGTTCCTCCTCGTAGAGCAGCATGCGCTGGTAAATCCAGTTCAGGCAGTCCGCCTTCGATGTCGGGCCGTCATGCGGACAGAATGCGAGATGCACGTTCCCGTGCGGTTTCATGGCATCCTCTACCGCGGCAATGGTGGGCGCGTCATTCGGATACACGCCGACGAAGAAGTCGAAATTCGAATAATTCAGGCGCCGCGCGTTGTTCTCGATCATGCGCCGGATCACTCGGTGTTCGCGCCAAAGCGGAACGAAAACTGCGATGCGGCGCTCGGCCAACGCGCCGAGTTCCGCATCGGTCGGCAAATGGTCCGCGCTCGCGGGATAGAACTTTCGTACCAGCCATGCAAGCAGGGCGGCCGCGTCGATGACGAGGTCGTCGACGCCGTTCAGAATTACCCAGCATGCAAGCGGCGCCAGGAGCGCAGCAACCCAGTGATCGATCACCACCTCCAGAGAGTCCCGTAGTGACGTAGTGCCGCACTGCCCGGGAAATCTCAGCGGGGCGGGACCGGGACAGCGCGAACGAACAAAACCGGCAGTGTTACCGTACTTTCAGATAGCAATGCCTTTCTGCACACAGTGCGGGCATCAGGTGGCGCAGCAGGACGCGTTCTGCGGCTGGTGCGGGGCGCGCCAGGCGGCCTCCACCGCGGCGCCGGGAACCGGTCCACGTACCGCCTATGCCGTGCCGCAGCCCGCCGACCCGCTCGCCGGCCTTTCGCCTCGCACAGCGTCAATCCTCTGCTACATCCCTACGGTGGGGTGGATTGCAGCCGTTATCGTGCTGGCCGCTCGCAAATTCAAGACGGACCGCATTGTCCGTTTCCACGCCTTTCAGGGCCTTTATCTTTTTGCGATCTGGCTGGTCGTCAACTGGGTCGTACACCCGATTGTCTCGGCGATGCCGGAGCATTTCGTGCGGATCGATCACATCCTCGAGGGCATTCTGCTGGCGGTTTCCATTTTCATGATGGTGAAGGCCAGTCACGATGAAGCCTACGTCCTGCCGATTATCGGGGAACTGGCGCAGCGCTCTTCGGCGGAAAGTTGAGCCGGGGGCGCTTTCAGCGGCGTTCGCCCGCCGCTCTGTACGCCTGATCCAGCAGTTCCACCACGTGCATCACCTTCTCGCCATGGCCCCATTTGCGGACGCCCGCTTCCAGCTGGATCATGCAACCCGGATTCGCCGTCGCAATCACGTTCGCCTGCGCCAGTTCCACGTTCGCCATCTTCGTTTCGAGAATCTTCATCGACAGATCGGTGTGGAGCACGTTGTATATCCCTGCGCTTCCACAACAGATATCGGATAAGGGCATTTCGCGAAACACCACGCCCGGAATTGCGGCCAGAAGCTGGCGCGGCGCCTTCCGTATCTTCTGGCCGTGCGCCAGGTGGCAGGAATCCTGATAAGTGACCGTTGCGTTCACAGGCGACATGGCGCGGTTCAGCTCGATCGACGCCAGAAACTCCGTCACATCGCGCATGAGCGACTTGAACTTCCTCGCGCGCTCCGCATACGCCGGATCGTGCTCCAGCAGTTCGTCGTATTCCTTCAGCGTGGAGCCGCAGCCGGCGGCGTTGGTGATAATGGCGTCGAAGCCGCCCGCGGCATCGGAGACAATCGCATCGATGTTCCGTCGCGCCAGTTTTCGCGCTTCGTCCCGGATTCCGGCGTGGACGTGCAGGGCGCCGCAGCAGGTCTGGCCCGCCGGGACAACCACCTCGCAGCCGTTCTTCTGCAGCACCCGAATGGTGGCTTCGTTCAGTCGCGAAAAAGAGACATTCGCGATACAGCCGGCGAGAAAGGCCACCCGATACCGCCTCGCTCCTTCGGGCGGGAACGTTTTGCCGATCTCCCGGAAGAAGAAGGGTATCTGTGCGGCCGGAGCCAGCGCCTCGCGCTCGCCCAGCGGCCCCATCAGCCGCGAGAGCCCGGATGCGCGCACCAGTTTCTGCAACCCGCTCGCCTGATAGACATACAGTCCCGCGCCCGCCGCCGTGAGCAGCGCCGGCGAGGGCAGCAGCTTCCGGAACACAAAATCGCGCAGCTTGCGCGTGAGCCACGGACGCGGCGTTTTGGCTTCGATTTCGGCGCGCGCCGCTTCCACCAGCCGCCCATACTGGACGCCCGACGGGCAGGCGCTTTCGCATCCCCGGCACGCGAGGCACAGGTCGATATGCTCGCGGTAGGAATCCGTAATCGGCTGGCCCGCCGCCACCTGCACCATCTGATACACGCGGCCGCGCGGCGAATCCATCTCAACGCCCAGTTCGCGGTACGTGGGGCAGGCGTTCAGGCACAGCCCGCAGTGGACGCACCGGTCGAGATCGGCCTGCTGCGGTTTGTCGATCCCGGCGGAGTTAAATGCGGCTGTAGAGGCGTCCACGATTGAGAAGACCTTCCGGATCGAACATCTGCTTGATTTTCTTCATGATCTCAAAGTCGACGCCGGGAGCCGGCCAGAGGTCCAGTCCGGGTTGCGGCACTTCCGGGCCGAACTCGATCACGCCTTTCCAGCCCTTCTTCAGACTCAACTCGAGCCACCGCGAGGCGGCGTCCGCCCGGCTGAAGAAGGCGCGCACGATGCCGTTTGCCGCGTGGGCATACCCGGCGCCCTCCACGCTTTCTAGCGCATCGCCGCACTGGGAGAGCTTCGTTGAGATTTTCACAACCAGTCCGTCGCGGAATTTTTCGAGATGTCTCGGCGCCGCTTGCCGGAGCGACATCCAGAAGCGCTGCTCGTCATCTCCGGCCAGCGCGCGCCCCTCGCCGATTGTCGCCATGTCTCGAACCGACCGTTCGATCACCGCGCTGTTGCCCGCGAATTGCGCCGCCAGCACGAACCCCTTCACTCCAAGCTGAACCGCCAGAACCGGATTCACGATATCCACGGCCGCGGGGTTCCAGACGCCCCGGATCAGCGCATCGCGAGCCTCAAAGGCGCTTTTGGCGTCGACAAAGGAGAACAGCAGCGTGCGCGAATCGGCCGGTCTCGGAACCAGTTTGAAATTGACCGACGCAATGGCCGCCAGCGTCCCGAAGGAGCCGATGAGCAGTTTTCCGATGTCGAGCCCGGCCACGTTTTTCACCACCATGCCGCCGGTTTGCGCGAGTTTGCCCTCGAGCGTCGCGAAGGTCATGCCGATTACCAGATCGCGCGCCGAGCCGTAAAGCCGCCGGCGCGATTCGCTGATATTCGCCGCCACGATCCCGCCGACCGTCGAATCCTCGCAGAAAGGGCCTTCGAGCGGGATCATCTGGTTGTTGCGGGCCAGTTCGCGCGAAAGCTCGGTGAACGGCAGCCCTGCTTCCACGCTCACAGTCAGGTCCGCCGGCTCGTAGCTCAGAATCCGCCGCATTCGGGCCGTACTGACGCGAATTTCGGCGGGCGCGGCGAGCGGACCCGCCATGCGGCGCTTCGAATCCGCGCCGAAAAGATCGACCGGACGCCGGCCAGCTGACGCAGCGAGCGCGTCGGCCAGTTCGCGCGGCGATGCGGGATAAAGAATCTCAGCCAATCTGCTACTTTACAGTCCCTTCGTGGCCCGGCGTTCCGCTTCCATTTTCCAGAGGCGGCGGCATGTATCTGAGAACGACATCCGAATCGAAGAAAGTTTCGGCGCCAGGCGCCGGCTGAAAGTCAGCCGGGAACCAGTCGCCGCCCGCGCTACCATCCAGGCTTATGCGTTCCCGTGTTCGAATTGCTGTTCGAATTGTTGTTTGGGCGTTGACTCTTTCGTTCGCGGCGCAGGCGCAAACCATCGCCGACAAGACCAAAGGCGCCGAGGCCCTGCCCGGCTATTTCCCGATGTATTACGACGCGAAGTCCGGCAAGCTTCTGCTCGAAATCTCGCGCTGGAACACGGACTTCCTCTACGTCAACTCGCTCCCGTCGGGCGTCGGCTCGAACGATATAGGGCTCGATCGCGGCCAGATTGGCGGATCGATGATCGTACGCTTCGAGCGCAGCGGCCCGAAGGCGCTGCTCGTGGCGCCGAATCAGAGCTATCGCGCCCTCACTACAGACAAACAGGAACGCGCCGCGGTACGGGAATCGTTCGCTCAATCCGTGATCTGGGGCTTCACCGCGGAAGCTGTCGAGGGCGACCGCATGCTTGTGGACGCCACCTCGTTCTATCTTCGAGACGCGCACCATATCCCCGAAACACTGGCGCACGAAAACCAGGGCGCGTTCGCGCTCGACGCCTCTCGCTCGGCTCTCTATCCCGGCCGCACAAAGAACTTCCCGCGCAACACCGAAGTGGAAGCCACGCTCACGTTCACCAGCCACAATCCGGGACCCTGGGTGGAGTCCGTCGCCTCGGCGCCCGATTCCATCACAGTCCGCGAACATCATTCTTTCGTGGCTCTGCCGGAACATCCCCTCCGGCCGCGCGAATTCGATGTTCGCGCCGGCCTGTTCGGCGTCCATTTCTTCGATTACGCTTCGCCGATTTCCGAGCCCATCGAAAAGCGCTACGCCGTCCGCCATCGTCTCGAGAAACGCGACCCGAGCGCCGCCATCAGCGATGCCGTGGAACCGATCACTTACTATCTCGATCCCGGCACGCCGGAGCCGATCCGCTCGGCGCTGCTCGAAGGCGCCCGCTGGTGGTCACAGGCCTTCGAAGCGGCCGGATTTCGCAATGCGTGGCGCGTTGAGATGCTGCCGCCGGACGCCGACCCCATGGACGTTCGTTACAACGTGATCCAGTGGGTGCATCGTTCCACCCGCGGCTGGTCCTACGGCGCATCGATCGACGACCCGCGAACCGGCGAGATCATCAAAGGCCAGGTGACGCTCGGCTCGCTGCGCGTCCGTCAGGACTATCTGATCGCCCAGGGGCTGATCGCGAAATACGAAGAAGGCAGGCCCGTTGACCCTCGCATGGAGCAGATGGCGCTCGCGCGGCTGCGCCAGTTGGCGGCGCATGAAGTGGGCCATACGCTTGGCCTGCAGCACAACTTCGCAGCCAGCATGAACGATCGGGCTTCCGTAATGGACTATCCTCCGCCTTACGTAAAGCTCACGCCGAATGGCGAGATCGACCTCAGAGATGCTTACGCAAAGGGCATCGGCGACTGGGACAGGATCGCCATTCGTTACGGCTACTCGCAGTTCGCTCCCGGCGCCGACGAGCATGCCGAACTGGCGAAAATCCTTGCTGAAGCGCGCGCAAAGGGGCTGCTCTACATCACGGACCGCGATTCGCGCGCCGAAGGCGGCGCCAGCCCGGCCGGGCATCTGTGGGACAGCGGATCGAATGCCGTCGATGAACTCAATCGCGTCATGAAAGTGCGCCAGACGGCTCTCGACAATTTTTCGGCCTCGAAGATCCGCTTCGGCGTCCCCATGAGCACTCTCGAAGAGGCGCTGGTTCCGGTTTACATGTTCCACCGCTACCAGACCGAAGCCGCGGTGAAAGTAATCGGCGGACTTCGCTATTCCTACGCGGTGCGGGGCGATGGCGAAGTCGTTGCCGACATCGTCCCCGCGGCTGAGCAGCGGCGCGCGCTCGATGCCTTGCTGAAGACAATCGACCCTGCCGCGCTCACCGTGCCGGAGCGGATTCTCAGGCTGATCCCCCCGCACCCGCCGCTTTTCCAGTCGACGCGCGAGGATTTCCATTCGCGGACGCAAATCACGTTCGATTCAATGGCTCCGGTGGAAGCCGCCGCAGACATCACGGTGTCGCTGCTGCTGCATCCAGAGCGCGCCACGCGCCTTGTGGAATACCACGCGCGCGACGCGGCAAATCCGGGGCTCGCCGAAGTGATCGACAAACTGCTCGCCGCCACCTGGCATGCGAATCGCACCGGCCCGGAGTTCGCGGAGACGGCGCGCACAATCGACAATGTCGTCTTGTATCGGCTGATGCTGCTGGCGCAGAATCCACAGGCCTCCGAGCAGGCCCGCGCCATCGCGTACCTGAAGCTCGACGATCTTCGGAAATGGATGATCGCGCGACAGGCGACCGATGCCGGCGAGCGCGCTCACCTGCTCTTTGCCGCATCGCAGATCAAACGCTTTGAAGACGATCCGAAGCAGATCGGCGTCAGCAAACCCGTCGCTCCGCCGGATGGTCCGCCGATTTAAAGATGACGCCGGAACTGTTCGCCGGAATGAGCGAAGCGCGCGACTGCTCACCGCTGCCGCAAGGCCCGGATTTCGACGCGGCCGAGCGCTTGCTCGTCGGCATACTACGCGAATCTCTGCGAGTTGAAACGCGCTCCTGAACGCAATAAAGCCGGGCAGGGTCCTCCGATCCTGCCCGGCTCGCTGGGTTCGTTTTTCGAGTCTGCCGCTTACTGCCGCGGGCTTTCGGGCGCCATCAGCAGGCTGGCCGGACGGCCGTACGAATGAACCGACTTCAGCACAGCTCCTTTCGAAGTGCGCTCGAAGCTGAGACCCGGAGTTTCGCGATTTTCCATATTGCCAAATGAGGTCAGCGTCATCGCGCCGCCTTTCGCCCCCTCGATCGTGAGAAGGCCCGTGGCCGATTCCTCGGAGATTCGATAGTTCCCGGCCGGGAACGACGTCTTCCCCACCGTGAAATCGAAGGGCACGGAGACCCGAAGGTTGTAAGCATCCGCCCCGAAGACGGGCGCGGCGCAAAACGCGAGAGACACTGACACTGCGATAGTTCGAAGTTTGTTCGTCATAGGTGTTGATCGTCCTTTTCGTTGCTGCAAACTGGATGACTTACAATTCATCAGCGCTGATACGAGTTGCCTCAACTGCATCCGCGTCGATGGCGGCGGCAACGGGTAACCGTGGTGAAACGAAGTCGAGATGCCTCAGAACGAGGAGAGACAAGTACAACAGGGTGAGATTGCTCTGGTTAGATTAACTGGCCCATGCAATCGTCTACGTTTTTCAGTTTACGAATCGGGGCGCGGGAAATCCAATTAATAATTTGGATGGTGTAAATTTTGCGCGTCTTCGTTTCGTTACGAAACAGCGATTCGTAATGGCCTCGTCATGCGATCACCGTCCCCGGCTATTTTTCTTCGCCCTGAATGCAACCACTTATCCGGCTTTGCCGAAAGCGTCGCGCCACGATTGTTGTAGGTTTCGTTCAGAACCTCCGCGCACCGCGCGCAGCGTTCAATTTGCTTGAAGTCGAGGAGAAAAATCGAATGGCAGCAACCGTTTCCGGCTCGAAGACTGTAACCATCGGGGTGGCGCCCCATCTGTCGGCGCCCGTTTTGACCTTACTCATGGCCACGGCCGTTGAAAACCTGACCGTGGCGCAACTGAACATGTTGCGCGACGCAATCGACCGCATCGGCAAGGGAGCCCCGCTCGGGAGCACTCTCGGCTCGCTGCTCCAGTAATCGTCATAAAGCCACGGCGCGGTTTAAACTGATGGAAGGCCCGCGCCTCGAAGCTCCGGCGTTGTTTTCCGACCCCGTACCGTCGCACCCCTACTCCGCACACCCAGAAGATGGCGATACAGGTCGCGCTGAATCATAAAACCGAATACCGATATGACCGAAACGTGGGTTTGGGTCCGCAGACTGTGCGGCTCAGACCCGCGCCTCACTGCCGTACGCCCATTCTGAGTTATTCGCTTCGAATCTCTCCGTCGAATCACTTCATTAACTGGCAGCAGGATCCTCAATCCAACTATGTTGCTCGTCTCGTGTTTCCGGAGAAAACCCGCGAGTTAATCGTCGAGGTCGATCTGGTCGCCGAGATGGCGGTCTATAATCCCTTCGACTTTTTTCTCGAGCCCTCATCGGAAGAGTTCCCGTTCTGCTACGAGCCCGCGCTCCATCACGAACTGCGGCCGTTTCTCGAGACCAGCCCGCCGGGCGCAAAACTGCGCGCATGGCTTGATCGGGTCCCGCGCTCCAAAACGCGAACCATCGATTTTCTGGTCGAGCTCAATGGTCGCCTGAACCGGGAAATCGCCTACGTGATCCGTCTGGAACCCGGCGTCCAGACCTGCGAAGAAACGCTCACGCTGCGTTCAGGCTCCTGCCGCGACACCGCGTGGCTGCTCGTCGGCATCTTGCGGAACCTTGGCCTCGCGGCGCGATTCGTATCCGGTTATCTGATTCAGCTCACCGCCGACGTGAAACCGCTCGAAGGCCCCGCGGGCCCTTCGTCCGACTTCACCGATCTGCACGCCTGGACCGAAGTCTATCTGCCCGGCGCAGGATGGATCGGCCTCGATCCCACCTCCGGTCTGCTGGCGGGCGAAGGCCACATTCCCCTTGCGTGTACGCCCGAAGCTTCATCCGCCGCGCCCATCTCCGGCCTGCTCGATCCGTGCAATACCGAGTTCCATCACCAGATGTCGGTCCGCCGGATTCTCGAAACACCGCGCGTCACCAGACCGTTCAGCGAAGAACAATGGTCGGCCATCGTCGCCCTCGGCCACCGGGTAGACCGGGATCTGAAGGCGCAAGACGTCCGCCTTACCATGGGCGGCGAGCCAACGTTCGTCGGCATCGACGATACCGACGATCCGGACTGGTCCACGAGCGCGTTCGGCGCGAAGAAGCGCGCGCTCTCCCGCGATCTCCTGTTTCGTCTTCGCGACCGGTTCGCGCACGGCGCGCTTCTGCATTTCGGCCAGGGCAAATGGTATCCCGGAGAACCTCTGCCGCGCTGGTCCATGGCATGTTACTGGCGCAAAGACGGCGTCCCGCTCTGGGGCGACCAGAAGCTCTTTGCCGATGAAAACGCCGGCCACAGCTTTGGCGCCGCGGACGCGAAGAAATTCCTCGAAGCGCTCACGCGAAGATTGCGGGTTCGTTCGTCTTTCATCATCACCGCATACGAAGACGTCTTCCATTACCTGTGGCGGGAGCGGAAACTCCCGCTGAACGTCGATCCCCGCGATCCGAAACTGAAAGATCCGATCGAGCGCGCTCAACTCGCCCGCGTCTTCGAATCGGGCCTCGGCGAACCGGCGGGTTACGTCCTTCCTCTCCGCCGCATCCCCACGCGATCCGGCCAGCCGCGCTGGACCAGTCAGCCGTGGTTCCTCGCGCCCGAACATTTGTTCCTCGTGCCCGGCGATTCCGCGCTCGGCTACCGCCTGCCCCTCGATTCGCTTCCGTGGACGCGCCCGGAAGACGCCGAATGGTCCTTCGATCCGGATCCCTTCGGCTCACGCGGTGAACTGCCCGCGAAACCGGCGCATCGCGCCGATCTGTTCGATTCGCCCGTCTTCTCCGACGATCCGGCGCCCTGGACGGACCATTCGCCGCAATTCAGCAAAGGCGAATCCGCGCCCTGGGTTTCGCGCCCGGCGCTCTGTATTCAGCCTCGGGAAGGCCGGCTGTTCCTGTTTCTTCCGCCCGTCGAATTCATCGCGGATTATCTCGACCTCATTACCGCGATCGAAGACACCGCCGCGCATCTCTCCATTCCCGTGGTGCTCGAAGGCTACACGCCTCCCTTCGACCCCCGGATCGCTGTTCTCAAAGTCACTCCCGACCCCGGCGTCGTCGAGGTGAACATCCAGCCGGCGGCCAACTGGAGCGAAATCGTGGAGCACACCACGGCGCTCTACGATCTGACGCGCGAATCGAGACTCGGAACCGAGAAGTTCATGCTGGATGGCCAGCACACCGGCACCGGCGGCGGCAATCATGTGGTCGTCGGCGGCCCCACCCCGGAGGACAGCCCGTTTCTCCGGCGCCCCGATCTGCTGCGAAGTATGGTCGGCTTCTGGCAGAATCACCCCTCGCTTTCCTATCTGTTCTCCGGATTGTTCATCGGCCCGACCAGCCAGCATCCGCGCGTGGACGAAGCCCGCACGGACTCGCTCTATGAACTCGGTATCGCGTTCTCGCAGTTGCCGGAGAGAGGCGCTCCGAATGCGGCGCCATGGCTGGTGGATCGTATCTTCCGTAATCTTCTGGTGGACATCACCGGCAATACCCACCGCACCGAAATCTGCATCGACAAGCTGTATCCGCCCGATTCGGCTTCGCAACGGCTGGGCCTCATCGAATTGCGCGCTTTTGAAATGCCGCCGCACGCGCGCATGAGCGTGCTCCAGCAGCTTGTGGTACGCGCGCTCATCGCCAGATTCTGGCGCGAACCCTGGCAGGGCAAGCTCATCCCGTGGGGCACGGCGCTCCACGATCGCTTCATGCTGCCGTGGTTCGTGGAAAGCGACTGGCGCGACGTGTTGAGCGATCTGAACCGTTCCGGCTACGCATTTGAACATTCGTGGTTCGCCCCGCAATTCGAATTTCGTTTCGCGGCCATCGGATCGGTGGCGGCGGCGGGCATTCTGCTCGAATTGAGACGCGCTCTCGAACCCTGGCACGTTATGGGTGAAGAGGCCTCGGGGGGCGGAACGGTACGCAACGTGGATTCTTCGGTGGAAAGGCTGCAGGTGAAGGTTTCCGGCATCACCGGCGGGCGTCATGCGGTGCTTTGCAACAAGCGTCCCATTCCGCTGCATCCCACTGGCGCGGAAGGCGAATTTGTGGCGGGAGTACGGTACCGCGCATGGCAGCCGGCGTCTTGTTTGCACCCCCTGATTCCGGTACACTCACCGCTGGTCTTTGATATCGTTGACACATGGTCGAGCCAATCGGTGGGGGGATGTACGTATCACGTTTCCCACCCCGGCGGACGCGCGAATGAGAAGGCGCCGGTCAATGCCTTCGAGGCCGAAAGCCGGCGACTTGCCCGGTTCAGCCGCCTTGGCCACACTCCGGGGCATATCGACATGCCCCCCGCGGAAAGCAACCCCGAATTTCCGTTCACTCTGGATCTGAGACGGCCCGCCATGCCGGTCTGACAACGTCGCGTGAATATCTCGCTCAAGACCGCTGATTCGCTGCTGGACGCCGAATATTCGCCCGCGCCCGGTCTGTATGACGAGATGTGTGAAGCGCCAGGCCACTTCCGCCCTCATTGGGAACCGTACGCCTCCGCTCTGGCCGATCTCGGCCGCAACGAGTTCTCGCGGCGCTGGCAAACGGCGCAGCAATATATTCGCGAAAATGGCGTCACCTACAACGTCTATGGAGACCCGCGCGGCATCGACCGTCCGTGGAGCCTCGACGCCATCCCTCTTCTCATCAGCGCCCGCGAATGGCAGCGCATCGAAGAGGGCCTCATCCAGCGCGCGCGGCTGCTGAATCTGATCCTCGCGGATCTCTACGGGGAACAGACCCTGCTCCGCAGCGGCTATCTCCCGCCGGCGCTCATCTATGCCAACCCGGCATTCTGGAGACCGTGCCACGGCCTGCGCGTTCCGGGTGACCGGTACCTCAGCCTGATGGCGGTCGATCTGGCGCGCTCGCCGGATGGCCAGTGGTGGGTTCTTTCCGATCGAACCCAGGCGCCGTCCGGAGCGGGATATGCGCTCGAGAACCGCACCGTGTTCGCGGACACGTTCCCGGATTTCTTCCGGGAACTGCGCGTCCGGCGTCTGGCCGGGTTCTTCCGAGATCTTCGGGACGATCTGCTGAGCCTCGGGCAGTTGGGTAAAACGCAATTTAACCAAACGAAGCCAATGGCGGTGCTGCTCACGCCGGGGCCTTACAACGAAACTTATTTCGAGCATTCCTATCTGGCGCGTTATCTTGGGTTTACGCTTGTGCAGGGCGGAGACCTCACGGTGCGCGACAGCAAGGTCTTCCTGAAAACCCTGGAAGGCCTGAAGCAGGTTCACGTGATTCTGCGGCGCGTGGACGACGGTTTCTGCGATCCCATCGAGTTGCGTTCGGAGTCCTTCCTGGGCGTCGCCGGACTGGTGGAAGCGGTACGCGCGGGCAATGTCGCGGTGGCCAATGCCCTGGGCAGCGGAGTCGTCGAGTCGCCCGGCTTCATGCCTTTTCTGCCCGGCCTCAGCATGCGGCTTCTCGGGGAAACGCTCGAACTGCCCTCCGTCGCCACCTGGTGGTGCGGCCAGCCGGCGGCCGGCGATTACGTCCGCAACAACCTCGATTTCCTCGTCATCAAACCCTCTTTCCCGGGCCTCGGCATGGAACCGGTCTTCGGCGGGCACACCTCCGGGGAGGAGCGCCGGTCGCTGCTCGACCGCATGCAGGACAGACCGTGGAATTTCACCGGGCAGGAAGTGGTGAACTTGTCCACGGCGCCTGTCTGGTCGCAGGATTCCCTCGAATCCCGGCGCGTCGTGCTCCGCGCTTACGTGGCTCGTTCCGGCGATTCCTGGGTTGTGATGCCCGGTGGGCTCGCGCGCGTTTCGCCTTCGCTCGATTCGCCCGTTGTCTCCATGCAGCGCGGCGGAGGCAGCAAGGACGCCTGGGTTCTCTCGGATGGACCCGTCGATGAGTTTTCGCTCGTGCGCCCGCGGCATGAACCCGTCGCGATTGTTCGAGGCGCCGCGCAGGCGCTCCCCAGCCGCGCCGCGGACGATCTTTACTGGCTCGGCCGCTATGCGGAGCGTTCGGAAAATCTGGCGCGCATTCTCCGCAGCATTCTGGTGCGGCTGACCGCCGAAGGCGGACCGGCGAACCACGCCATGTGGAATGCCCTTGTCGAGACGCACGCGGCGCTTGAATCCGAAGATTCCCGGCTCGGCGAGGACGATCGCCAGCAGCATCTCGATTTCACGCTCGACTTCGAACAGGAGATCCTGTCGCTCATCTTCGAGGAACAGCGCCGGGACAGTCTGAATTCCAACATGAACCGCGCCTGGCGCACCGCCGCATCGGTTCGGGACCGCCTTTCGAACGACCTTTTGCGCGTCGTCAGCCAGTTCAGTTCGCTCGCCCGCGTGGACAACGATGTGGCCTGGGGATACGTCCCCCCGCCGGATGCGCTCATCGTATTGAATCGGTGTCTCGCGAGCCTCGCGTCCGTGCGCGGCATCGAGATGGAAAACATCACGCGCGGCGCGGGCTGGCATTTTCTGGGCACGGGACGGCGCATCGAGCGCTCCCTTCAGCTCACGGGATTGTTTCGCGCGCTTCTCCTGCCCGTCAGGCCGGAGACGTGGCCGGTACTCGATATCCTCCTCGAAATCTGTGACAGCGCCATGACGTATCGTTCGCGCTACCTCACCGCCCTGCAGCCCGCGCCGGTGCTGGATCTGCTGATGAACGACGAGACCAATCCCCGTTCGCTGCGCTTTCAGGTGCTCGATCTTCTTTCGCACTGCCGCGCGCTGGCGCGCATGCTGCACGCGGCGGAGTGGCCGCTGGCGCGCCAGACCCAACTCGAGAAAGCCGCCCTGCGCCTCTTCAATTTCGACCCGCGTTTCTTCCATAAGGCGTACGACTCGCCCGAGCGCCGCGAATTCGACAATCTGCTGGCGACGCTCGAATCCACTCTGGCGGTTTTTTCCGACGCCATTACCCATACCTGGTTCAGTCACGCGGAAGTGGAGCAGCGGGCATGATCTACAGCGTCCGCCATGAGACCCGGTACGAATACGAAGACCCCGTCTCCGTGTCGCATCACATTCTGCGGATCAGCCCTCGCGATACGCCGTCGCAAACCTGCCGCTTCCGGCGGATTTCGGTATCGCCCAGGCCGCCCCGATTCGAAACGCACACCGATTACTTCGGCAATACGGTAACGCTGTTTACGCTCGCTGAGCCGCACGCAAGCCTGACGGTCGAGGCGACTTCGGAGATCGAGGTCATCGCGCAGCCAGAGCCCGATTTCGCGTCCTCCATGCCCTGGGAACGCGTGCGCGATGCACTGGCGCGCGCCTCCAGCGAGGACGCGGTGGACGCGGCGCAATTCGTCTTCGATTCGAAGCGCGTCCGCGCCCGGCGCAACCTTGCGGAGTATGCGCGCGAATCGTTCGCGCATGGCCGCCCGCTGCTGGATTCGGCATTCGATCTCACGCGGCGGATATTCCAGGATTTTCGCTTCGATTCGAAGGCGACTGAGGTGAGTACGCCCGTCGAAACGTTCTTCGAAAAGAGGCGCGGAGTCTGCCAGGATTTCGCGCACCTCCAGATCGCCTGCCTGCGTTCCATCGGCCTTGCTGCCCGATATGTCAGCGGCTATCTGCGCACCATTCCGCCTCCGGGCCGGCCGCGCCTCGCCGGCGCCGACGCCTCTCACGCCTGGGTATCGGTGTGGTGTCCCCGGACAGCCTGGGTGGATTTCGATCCCACGAACAACTGCGTTCCCGGCGATGGTCACATCACCGCCGCCTGGGGCCGTGATTATAACGATGTCAGTCCCGTTTACGGCGTGCTCCAGGGAGGCGCGCGCCACAACCTGCACGTCGGCGTAGACGTGATTCCCGAACAGTAGAAACCAGTACGTTCCGCCGCCTGAAACGGCGCCCGGTTTGCACTTATCGGGTTCCCGCCACGTCCGCGAGATCACAATCGACAAATTTGCATGCTGATTCGACTGGGTTACGACATCGAACTTGAGCTTTCCCGGCCCATGGCGCTGGTTGCCGCGCTGAACGTTCATCCATCGCGCACGGCGGACCTGATAGAGCCGGATGAGCTTCGTCTCTCGCCGGGTGTGGCGCGCGACGAATATCTCGACAGCTTCGGGAACCGGTGCACGCGGCTGTTTGCGCCGCAGGGAAAACTGCGGCTGTGGAATGAAACGCGCATTCGCGATTCGGGCGAGCCCGATCCCGTGGACTGGAAGGTGAAACAGGTACCGGTGGAAAAGCTTCCGCCGGAGACCCTGCAATTCCTGCTCGCCAGCCGCTATTGCGAGGTGGACCGGCTTTCCGATCTGGCGTGGCAGTTGTTCGGCAATGCGGAACCAGGCTGGCCCACCGTACAGGCCATTTGCGACTGGGTGCATGAGAACGTCACTTTCGGCTACCATTTCGCGCGGCCAACGAAAACCGCGGTGGATGTTTCGATCGAGAAGCAGGGCGTGTGCCGCGACTTCCAGCACCTCGCGATCACGCTCTGCCGGGCCATGCATATTCCGGCCCGCTACGCGACCGGATACCTGGGCGACATCGGAGTGCCGCCCGCGCCTTCACCGATGGATTTCAGCGCGTGGTTCGAGGCTTATCTGGGCGGCCGCTGGTGGTCCTTCGACGCGCGTCACAATCAACCGCGCATCGGGCGGGTACTGATGGCGACAGGGCGCGATGCGGCGGATGTGGCGATCACCACTTCCTTCGGCGCTTCGCTCCTGAACCGGTTCTCGGTGATCACCGAAGAGGTGGAAGGCCAGGCGGAGCCGGCGCTGGTGCGCGCGGCGGGAACTACCACTTTCCTGTCAGACAGCGGCCGCTAAGCGGCGAAATCCACGCCCGATCACTTCCGGCGTGCCGCTGGTGATCCTGAGGCCCGGGATTTCGTCTTCGCGGAACCAGGCGCAGCGGCTCGCGTCCGTGGCGGCGCAGAGCGTCCCGCCTTCGGGCCGGCAGAGATAATCGATCAGCACGTAGTGGTATTCGACGCGTCCTTCAGCGTCCCGCATGATGCGCTCGAAGATTTCGAGCATGCCGATCACGCTCACTTCGAGGCCGGTTTCTTCCCGGACCTCGCGGCGCATCGCATCTTCGAGACGTTCGCCGGTTTCGACTCCGCCGCCGGGTAATGACCAGTAGCCCTGAAGTGGCGCATTGCCGCGCTCCACGAGCAGAATCCGGCCGGCTTCGATGATCAGCGCTCCTACGCCCAGAACCGGGCGCGCCGGATAACGCCGCGAATCGCCCTGCGTGGCTACTGCGCGTCTCCCTTTACTTCCAGCCTCAGCTTCATCAGCTTGTTCCGGCTCAGGACGTACAGGGTTTGGAGGTCAGGGTCTCCGAACGCGCAGTTTGTGGTGATGTCGCTTTCAAGAAAGGTATGCTCGAGTTTGCCCTCGCGCGAGTAGACCTGCAAACCGCGCGCGGCCACATAAATCTTTCCGCCCGCATCCACGCGAACCCCGCCGGGAACGCCGCGGATATTCCTGATGACGTCGCGCTGGTTCGATGCGCCGCCGCGGCCATCGAGATCGAACGCAACGACGGCGTGACGATCCGAATCCGTTACATACAGGGTCTTGCCGTCCGCAGACACAGCGATGCCGTTCGGCCGCGTCTTCCAGCGGGCGATGGCATCGAGTTCACCCTTTGGAGTCAGATGGTAAACGCCGTTGAAATCGATTTCCCGGCGATCTTCGTCTGAACCAAAGGCCGGATCGGTGAAATACATCTGGCCGTCTTTTCGAAGCGCGATATCGTTCGGTGAATTCAGTTTCCTGCCTTCGAACTTGTCGGCAAGCACCTCCACTTCGTTCTTTCGGCTGATGCGGATGACGCGCCGGTTCCGGGCCTCACAGACATACACGCGCCCCTGCGCATCCGTCGCAAGACCCTCCGCCCCGCCGGAGTTCTCGCGTCCGATGACCGGCTTTTCACTCGGATTCAGACGGTACACACGATTGGCGCCGGGGTCGGAGAACAGCAGATAGCCATCGCGCATCCACACCGCGCCGTCCGCGTATTTAAGGTTATCGACTACCTGCTCGGCCTCAATTTCGCCGTATTTCTGGGAATATCCGAGTGGAGCGGCGGTTGTGGCCGCAAGAAAAATCGAGAGCCGGGCCCAGGCTCGCAGGTTCACGGCTTTTCGATCGTGAGATCGTTCACCACGGATTTCACGCCGTGGATCTTTCTGGCGAGTTTTTCAGCCTTGTTCTTTTGTTTGTCTTCCTGAACTTTGCCCTTCAGCGTGACCACGCCATCTTTTACGCTGACATCGATCGCGCCGCCTTTCACCACCTGGTCGGCGGCGAGTTTCTGCCGAACGGCGTCGCTGATGTAGTCGTCGTTTACGGGTTTTTCCGCAAATGACGGCGCAAGCAGAGCGAACAGCATCAGGAACGATAAGAGCAGCCGCTTAATGTTCATCTCTCCCGGCCATTGTACGCCAGTCGAGCGAATTCAGAAATGCGGTCTTCTCGCGCCAGCCCGGTTCGACCTTGACGTGCAGATCGAGATGAATTCGTGTATCGAACAATTTCTCCATCTCCTCGCGCGCCACGGTTCCGATGCGCTTCAGCATGGCGCCTTTGGCGCCGATGACGATGCCCTTCTGTCCGTCACGCTCGACGAAGATGGTGGCGTAGATACGGAGGATGTGCGGCGCTTCTTCCCATTTATCCACCACTACCGTGGTCGAATGGGGAATCTCCTGCCGCGTGGCCTGGAGGATTTTTTCGCGAATCAGTTCGGCGGCGAGAAACCGCGCCGGCTGATCCGTAACGTGATCGGGCGGGAAATATTCCGGGCCTTCGGGAAGGCGCCGGATCACCTGATCCCGCATATCCCCCAGGGCGTCGCCGGAGAGCGCCGAAACCGGCAGGTATTCTTCAAACGCGAAACGTTTTCGATACTCCTCAATCAGCGGCAGCAGCGTCTGCTTCGATTCGAGCGCATCGAGTTTGTTGAACACGGCGAGTACCGGCGGCCCGTTCGGGCGCAGAACGCTGAGCGCCATCTCGTCTTCTTTGGTGAAAGGCTTCGAGGAATCCACCACAAAGATGAGCAAATCGCGCTCTTCGAGCGAATTGCGCACCGCGTCCATCATCCGCTTGTTGATGGCGCTGGTCGAGCGGTGAATGCCGGGCGTGTCGATGAAGATCACCTGCGCCTCAGGCTCCGTCATAACGCCCTGGATGGCAGTGCGCGTGGTCTGCGGCTTATCCGCCACGATCGCGACTTTCTGACCGACGAGCGCATTCAGCAGCGTTGACTTGCCCGCGTTCGGGCGTCCGAGTATGGAGACAAATCCGGATTTATGAGCTTGCATCAGGCTTCGATCGGTTCGGCTTTCGTCGATGGGACCTGCGCGCGGCTGAGGCGTACCTGCTCCACCCGCATGTCGTCGCTGGCGAGCACTTCCACGCGCAGGCCATCGCGCTCGATGGCCTCACCCGGTTTCGGCACCCGCCCCAGCCATTCCATCACGAGACCGCCGATGGTGCTCGATTCGATGTCTTCACTCGGGTGAAATTCAGTGAGTATCTCCGGAACGCGCGCGATATCGAAATTGCCGGACACGATGTAACCGCCGCTGCCGTCTTCGGCGACATCCGAACCGGGCTCATGCTCATCGCGGATCTCGCCGAGAATCACTTCCACCAGATCTTCCAGCGTGGCGAGCCCGGCCGTATTGCCGTACTCATCGATCACAATCACCATGTGCGAGCCATCCTGCTGCATCTCGCGCATGCAATCGTGGGCCGGCTTGGTTTCCGGCACAAAACGAATGGGGCGCATCAGTTCGCGGACGGTGCGCGATTCGCGATCGCTTTCCGGAATCTCGAACATGTCGCGCACGTGGACAAAACCAAGAATGTCGTCGATCGATTCGCCGTAAACCGGGATGCGCGAATACTGCTCGTGGACCACGAGTTCGTGCAGCGCGACCAGACTTTGGCCGGCCTGTATGGCGACGATGTTTGGCCGCGGCGTCATCACCTCCCGGACAACCTTATCGCCGAAGGCCACCACGGACTGAATCAGTTTGCGGTCGTCTTCCTTGATGAGGCCCTCTTCGGTGCCGGCTGTGATGAGCGCCTCGATGTTTTCCGCCGCCGTGGCAGCGGGTTCCGGGCCGCCCTCGGCATCCGGGTTCACCACATCCAGCAGGCGATGGAGAAAGTTCAGCGCGAGCACCAGGGGCCGCACCATCAGCGCCGTCGCCTTATAGAAACGGAGAAGCGGAAGCAGCCAGTGTCCCGAGGTCCGGCGATAGAGAAGCTGCGGGATGAAATACCCGCAGAGCATCATGAATCCCCACGCAATGGAGATGCCTTCGAGCAGCACCGGGCCGGACATGCGGCCGCCATCGATCACCTGCGCGAGGGCGAGAACGCCGAACAGTACAAGACAGGTATGCTTCCAGACAGAGAATGTGAGCGCGCCCTCTTCGGACTTGAACTGCAGACGGTCTTCAATCTCGAGCTTGAAAAACTGCAGCGAGGGGAGATCGCGCGTGCGCAGCCGCATGCCTTCCAGATAGAGAGTCTGAATACTGGTGAAGAGCGTGATCAAAACCAGAAGGACGATCAGACCGGACAGAATCATGCGGCCCTCTCGATCAGGCCATTCGGAAGGCCCAGCGTCTTGCGCCACTTCTTCTCGGCGCGCGCCATTTCGCCAGAGTCCGACTCATGGTCCATCCCGAGAAGATGCAGCACGCCATGCAGCATGAGTATCCGGACTTCCGTCTCCGCGTCATGACCATGTTCGCCGGCCTGAGCCCGCGCGCGGCCGAGCGAAATGGCGAGATCACCCAGATAATCCGGCGCGCCGGCCGGAAAGGACAGAACGTCGGTCGCGTATTCCTTGCCGAGGAACTTCTGGTTCAGTCGCCGCAGCTCCGCATCGCCAGTGATGAGGCAATGGAACACGCGTCCCTTTGTTACGCGACAGCGGAGCGTTTCCGCAAACTTGTCCAGTTCTGAAATATCGAGGCTGGCCGGCTTGCGCCGGTAACTTATAAGTGGGTCGGATTTCATTTTGTGCCGCTCAGGCCTGAGCCGGAGCGGAAGCCGCTTCGGCGGTGAGCGCCGGCGGCGGGCCATCAGGCGATTCGGCGCGCTGCTGTTCCGCGGCCGCGGCCGGCGATTCCGGCGGTGGTTCCAACAGCGACGGTCCATCGGACAGCTTCAAGGTGAGCTGCCTGCCTGCGACCTCCTGGTTGTACTTTTCGTAAGCCCTCACGATGCGCTGCACCAGACTGTGCCGGACCACATCGCGCTCGTCGAAGTAAACGAACGATATTCCTTCCACGCCCCGCAGCACGTCGGCGGCGTCGTTGAGTCCGCTCTTGCGGCCAGTCGGGAGATCGATCTGCGTCAGATCGCCCGTCACAACCATTTTAGAATTGAAGCCCTGGCGCGTAAGCACCATTTTCATCTGTTCGGCGGTGCTGTTCTGCGCTTCATCCAGGATGATGAAACTGTCGTTCAGAGTGCGCCCGCGCATGAACGCGATCGGCGCGACCTCAATCGACGCGCGTTCAAGCAACTTCTCCACCTTCTCGGCTTCGAGCATGTCATACAGCGCGTCGTACAACGGACGGAGATAGGGATCGATTTTCTCCTGCAATGTTCCGGGAAGGAATCCGAGCCGTTCGCCCGCTTCCACGGCCGGCCGCGTGAGAATGATGCGGGTGACGCGTTTGCTGATGAGCGCCTGAATCGCCATCGCCACGGCGAGGTAAGTCTTGCCGGTTCCGGCCGGGCCGATGCCGAACACCAGATCGTTGCGCTCGATGGCTTCGAGATAGCGGCGCTGCGTAACGGTTTTCGGCGCGAGAACTTTCTTTCCGAAACTGCGCTGTCTGCCGCTGTTCACGAGCGCGCGGAGCGTGATGTCGGGATCGGCCGTAACCACCCGCAACAGGCTGTTCAGATCGCCGTTCTTGAAAACAACGCCCTCTTTCACGAGCGCGAAATAATCTTCGAAGATGGCTTCGGCGCGCGCTACTGCCTCCGGCTCGCCTTCGATCTCGAGAGTGTCGTTACCGAGTTTCGTATTTACGTTCAGGCCGGATTCGATGAGACGGATATTCTCGTCGCGCGTGCCGTAGAGGCTTTCAATGCCGCGGCTAACCTGCACTGTAGCTTTCATTTATTACCTGGTCAGGCCTCCTCTGGCGAGAGCAATCGCGATTCGCGATGAATGGAACGCTAACATCGGTTCAGCGGAGCAGCGCAACTTCAGACTTGCGGGACGGACAGCGGAAGGGCCGCGAACTCGCGGGGAGGGATATAACCATCCAACCCGATTATAGCAGAGGGCGGCAGGGTGAAACGCGGCGGCTGCCGATTCTGAAGCCGCTCGACCTTCGCCGCAAACCGGCGAACGGCCAGACTGCCGCGCCGATATAATAAATCGATAGTGCGTTTCCGCATACTCCTGCTTGTGATCGCGGCGCTATCCGTGCGCGCGGATATCCGCGATTGCGGCTGCGACGCATCGAAGCCGGAAACGCTGGACGCACGCAATTGCAGTCTGTGCCGCGAAGCGCTGAAACAGCCCGCCGATAAGGATGTCTTCTTTCTGAAAGACAACAACCCGACGAAACCGGACCGCTGGCTGGCTCTGCCCCGGGAACATTATTCGAGCACCAGTCCGCTGGCCGCGATGACGCCCGCCGAGCGCGCCGGGTTCTGGGACGCCGCGATTGCCAAAGCGCGGGACCTGTGGGGGGATGAGTGGGCCATCGCGATGAACGGCGACCTTTCACGCACGCAGTGTCATCCGCACGTCCATATCGGCAAACTGCTGCCCGGCAATGAAAGCGACAGCGGAATTTTCGTGGCCAGTCCAGAGCAGATTCCCGTGCCGCCGGATGGCGCCGGCCTGTGGTTTCATCCACAGGGCTCACGCCTGCACGTGCATGAAGGCGCGCAGATCAACGAAACCGTACTGATGAGATAACTCCGATGGAATTACTTGAAATCCAGAAGCTGCCGACCGCAGAGAACTCGGCGATTCACCTGCATCCGAGCGACAACGTCGCCGTAGCGCGCGTGCCGCTGGCCGAGGGCCAGACTCTTCGCGTGGAGGGCAACGAATTTACCGTTCGGGCCAATATCCCCGCGGGACACAAAGTGGCGCTGATGCGGATTGAGCCAGGCGAATACGTGTACCGGTACGGGCAGCGCATCGGCCGCGCGAAGAAGCCGATTGAAGCGGGCGACCACGTTCACACGCACAATCTCGGTTTCGAAGAAGTGGAACTGGCGTATGAATTTCCGGATAAAGAGATCCCGTTTCCCGCGCCACCGAAAGACATGCCCACGTTCCTCGGCTACGTTCGTGAAGACGGACGCGTGGGCACGCGGAATTATATTGCGGTGGTCGCGGCAAGCAACTGCGCGGCTCACACTTCGGAACTGATCGCTGAAAGTTTTCTGGACGAGCCGCTGCCTTCGAACATCGACGGCGTGATGGCGTTTCCGCATGGGGAAGGCTGCGGCATGTCGATCGGCCCCGATTCCCGGCAATTGCAGCGCACGCTCGCGGGCGTGCTCGCCCACCCCAATGTATCCGCGGCGATCGTACTCGGTCTCGGATGCGAGGTGAACCAGATCGATCATTACCTTGGCCCGAATGCGCCGCGTTCGAGCCGGCTGGTCGGCATGACGCTGCAGGGCAGCGGCGGTACGCGCGGAGCAAAAGATGCGGCGCGGCGCGAGATCAGGACGCTGCTCGAACAATGCGGCGCGGAAAAGCGCACCGAAGTTCCGGCTTCGAAGATCCTGCTGGGCCTGAATTGCGGGGGCTCGGATTCGTTCTCGGGCATCACGGCCAATCCCGCGCTCGGGGTGGCTTCGGACATGCTGGCCGCTATCGGCGCTTCCACTGTGCTGGCGGAAACCACGGAGATCTTCGGCGCCGAACACCTGCTGGTGCGCCGCGCGCGTAATCGCGATGTAGCCGAAAAGCTGCTTGGTTTCGTCAAAGGTTACAAGAAGTATCTGAACCAGTTTGGCGGCAGCTTTGACGACAATCCGTCGCCCGGCAACAAGGAAGGCGGCCTTTCGAACATCCTGGAGAAATCGCTGGGCGCCGTCGCCAAGGCGGGGAGTTCCACGCTGACGGACGCGATTGATTACGCCGAGCGCATCACGGTGCCGGGGTTCAACTTCATGAATACGCCGGGATACGATCCGGTGTCGCTGACCGGTCTGGCGGCGGGCGGATGCAACGTGATCTGCTTCACCACCGGCCGCGGCAGCGCAATCGGTTTTCCCACCATCCCTGTGATCAAGATCGCGAGCAATTCGAATATGTACCGCCGGATGACGGACAACATGGACATCAATGCCGGCGCGATTGCGGATGGCGAAAGAACCGTACAGCAGGTGGGCCGCGAGATTTTCGACATGATCCTGCGGGTCGCGTCGGGTGAAAAGACGAAGGCCGAGATCCTCGGTCACAAGGAGTTTGTGCCGTGGCGGATTGGCCCCGTCATGTAAGCCGCATTGTAAATCGCATGATCAGAATCAGCACTGTTTTTCTCGCCGCCGTTTTCGCTACGGCCGCGGCTACCCCGTCGAAGCCGACGAAGACCACGGAAACCGCGCCCGTAGCGCGCTCCGCTTTCGACAAGGCGACCTTTGAAGCCTACGTACGCCATCTTTTCGTGTGGCCGGAGCAGATCAAGGTGGACATCTCCGATCCTGAACCCGCTCCATTGCCCGGATATTCCGCCGTGAAGGTGCGCGGAAGCATGGGCGACCGCAGCCAGGAAGAGACTTTCTACATTTCGAAAGACGGGCAGAACATCATCCGGGGCGCCGTCTATAACGTCAATCAGAATCCGTTCAAGCCCGAACTCGACAAGCTCAACACCGGATTACAGCCGAGCGAGGGCACGCCGGGCGCGCCCGTGGTGCTGGTGGAGTTCAGCGATTTCGAATGCCCCTACTGCAGGCAGGAAGCGAAGATTCTGGAAGACAATCTGCTGAAATCCTACCCGACGCAGGTCCGCCTCTATTTCCTGGATTTCCCGCTGGATTCGCTGCATCCCTGGGCGCACGCGGCGGCGCGCGTCGGCCGCTGCATCTTCCACCAGAGCCAAGCCGGCTTCTGGGCGTGGCATGACTGGATCTTCGAGCACCAGCAGGAAGTTACGGCTGAAAACCTGCGGGCGAAGGCGCTGGAATTCGCGAAGACCCTGCAGGGCGTGGATGTCGCGCAACTGACGAAATGCATCGATGCGCAGGAATCCGAGCCCGACGTGCAGCGCACCATCGCGGAAGGCAATGCGCTGAACGTGAACCAGACGCCGACCATCTTCGTGAACGGCCGCCGCATTCCGGGCGTACTCGACTGGAACGTGCTCAAGAGCGTGATCGATTACGAGATCGGCTATCAGAAGACGGCGAAGAACGCCGGCGAGGACTGCGGCTGCAATCTTGGGCTTCCCGCAACGGCCGGCGCGGCGTCGAACTCTTCCCTGACCGCTCCCGCAAAGTAATTCAAATGCACCGGCGCTATCTCCTGTTTGCGCTCGCGGCGACTCTGGCTTCCGCGGCCACGGTCGGCCAGTCGTCATTCGATCCGGACCGCTATCTGGGGCACATCAAGTTCCTCGCTTCGCCCGAGTTGAAGGGCCGGGCCACCGGGTCGCCCGAGATCGAGAAGGCGGCGCAATATATCGCGGCGCAGTTCAAGCAGGACGGCCTTCAGCCGGTGGGCGGCCGAACCTATTTCGAGCCTTTCGAAGTGACCACCAGCGCGCAGGTGGGCGCGAAAAACAAATTCGATTTCAGCCTGAACGGCGATTCTCAGAACCTGCAGCTCGACAAGGAGTTCGTCCCTTTCAACTTCTCGGCCAGCGGCAAAGCTTCGGGCGACGTGGTATTCGCGGGCTATGGCATCACGGCTCCGGAGTACGCGTACGACGATTACGCGGGACTGGATGTGAAGGGCAAGTTCGTTCTGGTGCTGGAGCATGAACCGCAGGAATACGATCCTTCCAGCGTGTTCGAGGGCAAGGTCTACACGGATCACGCGCAGTTTTACAGCAAAGCCGCGAATGCCCGCAATCACGGCGCGCGGGGCGTGATCCTGATCGAAGACTGGGTTCATCACAAGACGGATCCCGATCAACTGGAAGCCTTCGGACGCGCCGAAGGACCCGCGGACGCAGGCATTCTGTTCGTGCAGGTACGCGAAGACGTGGTGAAACCGTGGTTTCGCGCAGCTGGAAAGGACCTTCAGCAGATCGAGTTCGATATCGACCGGGACCTGAAACCGCGCTCCTTCGCGCTGCCGGGGGTCACGGTACGTGAAAGCGTCGACATCGAGCGCGCGGTGAAAACGGCGCATAATGTGGTTGCCTACCTGCCCGGCAGGACGGATGAATACCTGATCATCGGGGCGCATTACGATCATCTGGGCCTCGGTGGCCAGTATTCGCTCGCGCCCTCGCTCACGGGGACCGTCCATCCGGGAGCGGACGACAATGCGTCGGGTACCGCGGGCGTGCTGGAACTGGCGCGCTACTTCAGTTCCCAACCGAAACCGAAGCGCGGCATTCTGTTCATCACATTCGCGGGCGAAGAGCTGGGTCTGCTGGGCTCGGGCTTCTATGCGAACCATCCTGAACTGCCGATCGACAAGGCGGTGACGATGATCAATCTGGATATGATCGGCCGCATTCGCGATGGCAAGCTCTACATCGGGGGCGTGGGCACGGGCGGCGGTTTGCGCGCGGACCTGGAGGCAGTGGCGCCGCGCTACAGCCTGCATCCCGATTATTCGGATAACAGCGGCTATGGATCGAGCGACCACACGTCGTTCACTTCGAAGCAGGTGCCGGTGCTGTTCTTCTTCTCCGGTCTGCACGCCGATTATCACAAGCCGAGCGATACCTGGGACAAGGTGAACGTACCGGGCGCAATCGAGGTACTGGAGTTCGTCGCCGATACCGCGTCACGCATCGATAACGCGCCGGACAGGCCGAAATTCATTCGCGTGGAGGAGAAGTTCAATCCACACGGCGATACGCACGACGGCGACGACGTGACGGTTTCGTCCGGCAAATCTTCGGGCGGCTACGGACCGTACTTCGGCAGCGTACCGGATTTCGCGGAAGTTCCGAATGGAGTGCGTTTCGCCGATATCACGCCCGGTTCACCGGCGGCGCTCGCGGGCCTGAAAGGCGGCGACATTCTGGTGAAATTCGGCAGCGCCGATATTCGCAATCTCTACGATTTCACTTACGCTCTCCGCGCGCACAAGCCGGGCGATGAAGTGGAAGTGGAGGTTCTGCGCGGCGACCAGCGCGTGAGGGCGAACGTGAAGCTCACGCAGCGGAAGTAAGCGGTGGCGCCGGCAATGAAAAACGCGCGCAGGCGTTTCGCCCGCTTCGCGTGGGGCGTGCTGGGGTTCAATCTGCACGTGATCCTCTGGGGCGCGCTGGTGCGCGCGTCAGGCTCGGGCGCTGGCTGCGGAGACAAGTGGCCGCTCTGCAACGGCGTTGTGATTCCGCACGGCGCGCAGATTGCCACAATCATCGAATTCACGCATCGCGCCACCACCGGCATCGCTTTTTTCTCTGTGGTCGCGATGGCCGTCTGGGCGTTCCGCTCGTACCGCCGCGAACCGGTATGGCCTGCCGCGGCCGCATCGCTGTTCTTTATCGTTACGGAAGCGCTGCTTGGCGCC
>DAIDJK010000117.1 GCA_027450225.1 Bryobacterales bacterium
GCCTTGAACTCCCGCGGCTGCGGCTTCGGCGCATCCGTCCACGCCAGTTGCAGCGCGGGCGGCGCGTCCGGCATATGGCTGACAATTGTGTCCCGATTCGGCATTGCCGCCGCGGGATGCCGAATCGTTTTCGGTTCTTCGCCGGGCGTCACCGTCGGCAGCGTTTTCAGCCGGTACCAGACGATCTTGTCTTTATGCGGTTCGATCTCCTGCTCGTAAAGCGTCGGAGTTCGCGCGGCCGTACCACCGCCGGGCAGCCACATCATCGCCACAATCACGCCCGCGTGCAGCGCGAGCGACACCGCCGCCGCGCCCGCTCTGCGGCTTCCCGAGCCGACAGGCCGCAGTTGTCCCGGCGGTCCATCGAGCCCCAGTGGCAGCCGTGATGATGGGTACACCCGTTATCCTCCAGACCAGTGTACGGTGCGATTCGCGCCGCTCACAATGGAATTGGTGGTCTGGCCTGGACCGGTCTCGCAGAGGTATTTCCGCTTTCACTCGAGGTGGACGGGTTGTGTCAGAGCGCCATTCCCCGCCGAATCCCACACGGCGAATCGCACCCACTTCTTCCCAGCCGGGTCGAACGCGATATGAAATCGCTTGTTCGACAGCGGCGGCAGGTCCTGCATCCGGATAATCTGCCGGTTCGTCGTCTTCCCGTCCCCCCACACCAGTTCGGCGAACTCCGGCGAAAACGTCCACTCCACGCTGGCGTTGAAATAGCGCTTTGCCCCGGCGCCCTCGATTCCCCAGTCCCGAAAGAGCACTTCGCCCGACGTGACGAAGTAATTGCCCCCGCGCAGCGCATCGAGCACCGGCTGCCAGCCCGAATCGAACGCGGGGACGCGGTCCAGCTTCAGATAATTCACCACCAGTTGCGGGTACGTTTCGTCATCCGGGTACTTCATATAGGTGTCGCCCTCGGCGATCATGTACTTCGCCCCGCTCCAGTTGTTCATGTCGTCCAGCAGCGCCAGACACCGGTGCTCGCACAACCGCTGCTCGGACTGGTCCACCGGCAGCGACTGGAAAGAGCCGCCGAGAAACCGGTCGCTGTTGAAGAAATCCGTGTCCTTCGTTGCGTCCGGATACCCGGCCGAGCCCTTCGTCCTTGGATGCGTCTGCCACACGAGTCCTTTCTCTTCGTTCAGGAGCTTCAGCTCATCGGCCGCCGTCGCCGTGTGATACACGGTTCCGAACGGCGCAATCTGTTCGGAGAACGGCTGCGCCGGCGGCGTCGCCGGCTTTCGCAGGTGCGTGAAATAGATCGGCTTCGGAAACACGAACATATAATGTCCGCCGAAGTTGGCGTCGGGCTCTTCGCCGGGGATCAGCAGGAAGTCACGGTCGGAAAATCGCCCGCAGCCCTCGAAATAGACCTTCTGTTCGTTCAGCCGCACCTTGCCCGTGTCGGCCGGGTGCGAATCGCTGTGAAAATCGGCCAGGATCGCGATGTTGACTCCCAGTGCGCGGAACACGGGCAGCCAGGTCGGCTGGAGATCCATCGTCCCGGCATCGGTCAGCTGTTCGTTCAGGTGGAAATGGAAGTGGCTCACCAGAACCTTGAAACCGGGCAGAGGCTTGTAAGCATCCCCGTGCGTGTAGGCGAGCACGCGCTCGTCTGCGGCATGCGCGTCGCCCGCATAGAGATAGAAGTAAACCGGCATCCGCTGCTCGGTTCCAGGCGGCGCGTTGTAAAGCGCGAAATTCTGCAGTTCGCTTCTCGATTCGCCCACGCGCCGGTTCCACACCGCGTCTGAAACTCCATAGGGCTTGTAGCCCTCTTCGCGCTCCGGCTGGCGAATCCCAATGGCGAAGTTCGCATTCGAATCCTTCCGGTAATACACGTAACCGAGATTCGTCTCCATTTCGCGCGCGAAGAAAAACTTGTGCGGCGCGGGCAGTACCGCGAGCGACCCGCCGCCGGTCTCGAGAATCGCCAGCCGGTTCCGCGCCTTCAGGCCCACGGCATCCTGATTCACGTCGCCGCCGAATTCGTACTGTTGCCAGGCGCGCGCCGTATCCCGCCAAACCAGCTTCGTATCGCCGCGAAGGGCGAATCCCGAAAGCCCGGCATCATATTTATAAGCCACCGAAGGCTCGCTCGTGCTCGCAACGATCTCCTGCCGCAGCAGATTCGATCCCCGGTAGACCGTGTATTCGAGGCGCCCCGAAAAGATTCCGAGCTTCGCCCCGTCGAACGACGCTTCCATCCGGCCCCCGTCCGTCACCACCTTGCAACCCGTGGCCTGGAACTCCGCCTTCGCCCTGCGAATCTCTTCCGGCTTGCGCGGCAGGTCCAGATTCGTTCCCGCGCGGCCCGGAATCGAAAGCGGCGCATCCCAGAACGCATTCCACTTCTCCCGCTCCACCACGTCCGGCGTCAGCGCCACGCCAAGTTCCCGCAACGGCGCCATCTGCTGCTCGGACAATCGCCGCACGCCGGTGGTCACGTCGAACTCCGGTTTCAGATCCCGGCCCAGAACCGCCCAGCTCCCGCCGTTCTTTCTCGCCGCGAGTTCGCGCACCATGGGCACGCCGTTCTCGATGGCAAGTACCGCGCGCAGCGGCTCGGCGTTTTCCCCGGTCCATTCGAACGCCACGCCGCCAGCCGATTTCTCCGCCCGCAGCCCGTCGGCCGCCTTGTATCCGGAGAGATCACACGCCGTCTGCTGAGCGCTCGCCAGCGCCGGCGCAAGCACTGCCGTCAGGACTATCCAGAGCTTCATTCGCATTCCCCGCCACGCATTATTTCATCGACTCCGATGCGCCACCCATGCAAACATGGTTTCGATCTTCGGCTCCATGCAGAACGACCACATCCGCGCGCGCATCGAATCCATCGGCATGATCCCCGCGGTCCGCGTTCACTCCGAACAGGACGCCTTCTTCGCCGGCGTCACCCTGTTTCACTCCGGCATCCCGGTCACGGAAATGACCCTGACCACGCCCGGCGCTCTTGATGCCGTCTCGCGGCTCAGGACCATGTTCCCCGAAGCCATCGTCGGCGCGGGAACCGTCATGAATCCGGACGATGCGCGCCGCGCCCTGGACGCCGGCGCATCGTTCATCACCAGCCCCGGCTTCGATCCCGCCATCGCCGCATTCGCCCAGGAGAAGCAGATTCTGTTCATCCCCGGCGCGCTGACGCCCAGCGAATTGATGGCCGCCAGCCGCTCCTGTTTCGGCTTCGTCAAGATATACCCGTGTTCCATCGTCGGCGGCCCCGCCTACATTCGGACCATCAAAGGTTCTTTCCCTTCCATCCCCCTGATCGCCGCCGGCGGCGTGAATCAGAAAACCGCCTCCGATTACCTCCGCGCCGGAGCCGCCGTCCTCGGCATAGGTGAGGATCTGGTTCCCCACGAAGCCATCGAGCATCGCAATGAAACCTGGATTCGTGAACTCGCCCGCCGCTTCATCGGCATCGTACACGAAACCCGGCACACGTTCGGATTGAAGGTCGCCGCTTACTGATCCATCACCGCCCCGTCAGCGGAACGGTACTGCGGCCGGCTGACAGGCTTGTAGGGATGCAGCGCCGCCACCTTTTCGTTCAGACTCACTCCCAGCCCCGGTCCTGAAGGCAGCTCCGCGAATCCCGCCGCTATCTTTGGCCCTTCGCTCTCGAACAACTCGTTCATCCAGGGCTCCCGCGCCAGGGTCGATTCCTGAATCACCGCCGCCGGCGTTGTCGCGTCCACGTGCAGCGACGCCATCGTGCTCACATAACTCTGCGGATTGTGCGGCGCCATCTGCACCCGGTAAGTCTCCGCCAGCGTGCCGATTTTCTTCATCTCCCCAATGCCGCCCGCGTGGCACACATCCGGCTGAACGAAGTCCACCAGATGCCGCGAGCAGATATCCGCGAATCCCCACTTCGTAAACAGCCGCTCGCCGGTGGCCAGCGGAACTCTGGTCTTCTCCCGCAGCAGCGCGAGTTCCCCCAGATCCTCCAGTTGCGTCGGCTCTTCCACGAACAGCGGCCGAAACTCTTCCACGCGCCCGCAGAAATCGATCGCCATCACCGTCGTCAGGCGGCCATGCGCATCGATCGCAATATCGAAATCGTCGCCCACCGCTTTGCGCACGTCTTCCACGCGTTTCGCCGCCTGCCGGACGCTGCGCTCCGGCGTGATCACGTTGTCTTCCGGTTCCACCGGCGTCATCTTGCACGCCGTATACCCCATCTCCTTCGCCTTGAGAAATGCGTCAGGCGTGGCGCCCACATCGAGGTACATGCGCACCCGCTGCCGCGCCGCCCCGCCGAGCAACTTGTAGATGGGAACGCCCAGCGCCTGCCCTGTGATGTCCCACAAGGCAATCTCGATCGCGCTGATCGCTGAATTCAGGATCGGGCCGCCCCGCCATCGCGGATCGCGAAACATGCGCTGCCAGAGCCATTCGATATCGGTCGGGTCCTTGCCGATCAGGAAGCGTTCCTGCTCCAGGATGGCCTGTGCGACTGTGGCCTCCTTGCTGGTCACCGAACCTTCCCCGAGTCCCACCAGACCCTGATCCGTGTAGACCTTGCAGAAGACCCAGTTCACCGAACCGGCATTCACTACGAATGTCTTGAGCGCCGTAATCTTCAAATGCAGGTCCGCCGCCGGTGGCCTCTTTTGGGCAAGCGCACCGCTGATCGAACTGAGGCTTGAGGCCGCAATGGCGCTGTTCAGGAAGGCCCGTCTGCCCAGGGGCGCGGTAAGGTTCACGCCGGGAATTATACGCCTGCCCGCCAGGCGCAAACCCTTGAACTGGACATCCGGTTGCGGTATTCTCGCTCACCAGGATTTGCATTGACTCCACACCATCGCGCTTTCTTCGCGTCCGCCATCGCCCTTGGCCTCTTCGCCCTGGCTTGCCCACCGGCAGATCCTCCGTCGGCCAGATACCCCGATCCGAAGATCCGGTTCGCGGGCTACACACAAACGTGCGACGGCATCCCGGGCAATCTGCCCGATCACTTTGGTTACTATCTCTCTGCGGATCAAAAGGCAGGCGCCTGCACCTGGTATCTCTGGACCGGCGGCGATCCGCTTCGCGCCACCGGCAGCCCCGTGAATGCGCGCGGCAATCCGCGCTTCTGGCGCATGGCCGAAAAGAAGCTCTCGAACCTGGTCCACGGATTCGAATTGCCCATGAACGTCAGCATCCTGAAGTACGTCACCGGTACACCCCGCGGCGATCGTTTCGCAAAGCTGGGCGTCATCAACGATCCCGGCTGTACCGCCGCCACCAAACCGGATGCTTACGGCCTCACGCTCGATAACTGCTCCGATCCTTATTCGAGCGGAATCATCGGTATCCGGCTTTTCCCCAATCCCGACTTCAATCCGTCGAAGTGGGACGCGAATAAGTTCCTCAACGTCGATTCCAGCATTGAACCGCCTTATCTGAGTGGCCTTACCTGCGGCGTCTGTCATGTTTCCTTCAACCCGGTCAATCCGCCTTCGGACCCGGAAAACCCTCAGTGGCAGAACCTCGCGCCCGCCATCGGGAACCAGTACCTGCGCGAAGGCGAGATGTTCAAGGGCGGCATTCCGGATAATTCCCTGCTCTACTGGTATTTCCAGACCCAGCAGCCGGGCACTTCAGACACCAGCCGCATCAGCAACGACTTCATCAACAATCCGAACGCCATCAACTCCATCTGGTACATCCTTTCCGCGCGCCCGAAACACGCCGAAATCATGAATGACGGGACCACGCGGCAGGTCCCTCACATCCTGAAAGACGGTTCCGATTCCATCGGTCCGGCCGGCGCCGCGCTGCGCGTTTATGTCAACATCGGCACCTGCCCGGACTACCGTTACGGTCTCGAATACAACTTCATCGGCATACCGAACACGGCCGAGCACCTGCTGTTACCCGTGTCGGACACCACTTCCCAGCGGCCTTTTGAGATCGCAAAAGCCGAGAAGGACTGTGTCGACTGGCAACTCACCTCGGCGCGCATGCCCAACGCCGCGAATTTTCTCGATGCCAACCAGCCTTATTACCTGAAGAACGCTCCGGGCGGAAGCAACTATCTGACCTCGGATGCCGCCGTTCTCGATCTCGGCAGGACCGCCTTCGCAAACGAATGCGCCCGCTGCCATTCGAGCAAGTTGCCGGACGAAGTCACGAAGGGCGGTCTCGACAAGCATTCACCCGAAGCCCGTGCGGCGTGGCTCAGGCTGGTCAGGTCTCCGGATTTTCTGGA
>DAIDJK010000118.1 GCA_027450225.1 Bryobacterales bacterium
TGATTTCACTGGCGCGCCCGGAGAGACTCGAACTCCCGACCTACTGGTTCGAAGCCAGCCGCTCTATCCTGCTGAGCTACGGGCGCGCGCCGGAAACGACATCAGCATAGCAGGCGAGCCATTGCATCCTTCCGCCGCCACGGACCGGCGCGCCGGCAATATTCCGCAAACTTCTTCGACTGCCAGTTCGTATAAGCCTTACGTGGGATCTGCCGCCGACCAGTTTCGCTATATCGTACGCAGCCTGCTGCGTTCGCCGATGTTCACCATCGTCATTGTCCTGACGATCGCCATCGGCATCGGCGCCAACGCGGCCGTCTTCAGCATCATCAACGGCGTTCTCCTCAAGCCACTTCCCTACCCTGAGCCCGGCCGCCTCGTCGCGGTCCATGAACTCAGCCCTGTGATCGACCTCAAGAATCTGGGGCTGTCGCCGGCCGACTACTTTACGTTCCGCGAGGAAAATCGCACGTTCGAGAAATTCGGCATCTGGAACGGCGACCGGGTCAGCATCACCGGCCTTGGCGCGCCCGAACAGGTTCCGTCCCTTACCGTCACGGCCGACACGCTTCCCGCTCTCGGAGTTCGACCGTTTCTCGGCCGCTGGTTCAACGCCGCCGACGACACTCACAGCGCCTCCAGAACCGTCATCCTGAGCTACGGATTCTGGCAGCGCAAGTTCGGCGGCTCGCCATCCGTTATCGGCCGCAGCATCCATATCGACGGCAATCTCTGCCAGGTGATCGGCATCATGCCGGCAGGCTTCAAACTGCTGGACATGAAAGCAGACCTTTTCCAGCCGTTCCGCTTCAACCGCGGCGATACGACCCTCGGAAACTACAGCTACCAGGGAATCGCCCGCCTTAAGCCGGGCGTCACCCTCGCCCAGGCGAACGCCGACGTGGGCCGCATGATTCCGATCGGCTTCCGCAAGTTTCCGCCGCCGCCCGGATTCACTACAAAGCTGTTCGAACAGGCGCGCTTCCAGCCCGGTCTCCAGCCGTTGAAAGACGACCTGATCGGCAGCCTTGCGAAAGTGCTCTGGGTGCTGATGGGCAGCATTGCCGTGGTCCTGCTCATCGCCTGCGCAAACGTCGCCAATCTGCTGATGGTGAGAGCGGAAGGGCGCCAGCAGGAGATCTCGGTACGCATTGCGCTGGGGGCCAGCTGGCCACGCGTGGCCGCAATCCTGGTCGCGGAGAGCGTTCTGCTCGCCATCACCGGAGGCGCCGCCGGACTGGGGATTGCCTATGCGGCCATCGCCCTTCTCGTGAAACTCGCGCCGCAGTACCTGCCCCGAGTGGACAGCATTGCAATCGATCCCGCGGTGCTCCTGTTTACGCTCGGAATCTCACTCGCCACCGGTGTTTTGTTCGGCATCGTGCCTGCGTTGAAGTACGCCGGTCCGCGCGTCACACAGGCGCTTCGCGCCGGCAGCCGCACGCTCAGCCAGAGCCGCGAAACGAATCGGGTCCGCAACATGCTGGTGGTTCTGCAAAGTACGCTGGCGGTGGTGCTGCTGATCGGCTGCGGCCTGATGATTCGCACGTTCGACGCTCTGCGCCACGTTCAACCCGGTTTCCGCGACGCCGCGCAGCTCCAGACGCTTCGCATCTACATTCCCGATACGCAGGTGAAAGACGCGCAGGGCGTTATCCGCATGCAGCAGAATATCCGCGACAAGCTGGCCGCCATTCCCGGCGTGACATCGGTGGCCTGGGCGAATTCGGTCCCGAGCGACGGCAACAGCAGCACGGACATCCTCTATGCCGAAGACCATCGTTATGCAGAAGGCGAGCTTCCGCCGTTGCGCCGCTTCAAATTCATCGCGCCCGGCTTTTTCAACACCATTGGAACTCCGCTAATCGCCGGCCGCGATTACACGTGGACCGATATTTACGACCAGCGGAAGTACGCCATCATCTCCGAGAACATGGCGCGCGAACTGTGGCAAAGCCCGAGCGCCGCTCTCGTCAAGCGCATACGCGAAGGCATGAAGGACGACTGGCGGGAGATCATCGGCGTCGCCGCCAACATCCACCACGATGGCGCCGATCAGAAGGCCCCAACAACGGTCTACTGGCCGGTCCTCATGGACCACTTCTGGGGCAACACGCCGTTTGTGCAGCGCGGCGTCGCCTATGTCATCCGAAGCTCCGGCGCCGGCTCTGAGAGCCTTATCACGCAGGTGAGACGAGCCATCTGGTCAGTGGATCCCGATCTTCCGCTGGCGCGCGTCGAAACGCTCGAACATATCTATCGCGGGTCGATGTCGCGCAGCGCATTCACGCTGGTTATGCTCGCCATATCGGGAGGCATGGCGCTGCTGCTGGGCATCATCGGCATCTATGGCGTCATATCTTATTCCGTTTCGCAGCGCACGCGCGAACTCGGCATTCGTCTGGCGCTGGGAGCCCACCGGTTCAAGGTGAGGACCATGGTGGTGCGCACAGGAGTATGGCTCGCCTCGATCGGCGCGGTAATCGGGATTGGCGCAGCAGCGGCGCTCACCCGCATCATGGCTTCGTGGCTTTATGGGGTGAGCCCGCTCGATCCGCTCACTTATATCGCAGTGTCGCTTGGCGTGCTGCTCGCCGCAGGCGCGGCCAGCTATCTTCCGGCGCATCGCGCCTCGATGCTGAACCCCGTCGATGCCTTGAAGGCGGAATAGGGAAAGAACGTTACGCGTTCAGCGCGCGATCCAGATCTTCGACGATATCCTCGAAGGCCTCGATGCCAACCGAGATCCGCACGAGGTTATCCGAAATCCCGAGCCGCGCCCGGTGCTTCGGCGAAAGATCCCGGTGCGACGACATAGCCGGATAGAGCATCATCGTGTGGACGTCGCCCAGCGACGTGGCGGGCACGATCATCCGCAGCGCGTTCATCAACCGGAAGATGCGCTCGCGCCCTCCATCCTTCACTTCGAAACTGATCATCGCGCCGTAAAGCCCCTTCGGAAACAGCCGCCGAATATTCCCGGTATCGGGATGCTGTGAGTCCGCCGGAAAGTGGACCCGCGCGACGGCCGGCTGCGAAGCGAGCCACGACGCGAGCCTGCACGCATTGGCGCACTGCTTCTCCATTCGGACGACGAACGTCTTCACTCCCCGCATCGCAAGGTAGGCTTCAAACGGACCCAGAATAAATCCGAGTGTCTTTGAAAGCGTCCGCAGCGGGTCCAGGTTTTCGGCGTTGGTAATCACAGCCCCGCCCAACAGATCGCCATGGCCCGAGAGATACTTCGTCAGGCTGTGCACCACATACTGCGCGCCCAGCTCAAGCGGCCTTACCATGAGCGGCGTGGCGAAGGTGTTGTCCACAATCAGCGGC